>JALOMN010000370.1 GCA_025455445.1 Cyclobacteriaceae bacterium | reverse complement strand
CTTGAACGATATGATACGGATGGTGCCAAAGGTGCTGCTTTGGGTGCAGGAGTGGGTGCGGGAATATTTGGTTCTTTTGAAGAGGCATTTAAAGGATTGAAATTAATTGGAAGTGAAGAACCTGCGCCCGAAAAGCAGGAGCAGTATGCAATGGCTTACCGTGTTTGGAAGGAACATCTAAATAAAATAATGAATTAGTTAATCTACTTAACCCGCTTATAGTCCACCAGTGGAATACGAATGTTGTAGGATATACCTTTCTCATCTGATGTGAATTCAATTACACCACCAAGCAATTCAACACGCCCATAGTAACTTTTTGCATATCAAAGCCTTTACCATTGTCGGTATAATGAAGGGTAATAGCATCATGCGCGGTATAGATGTTTATACCAATCTCACTGCACCTTGCGTGCTTGATGGAGTTAGTTACTAATTCCTGCACAATTCTAAAGATCATTCCACCTGTATGCGGGTCTTTTAATTCTTCACCCTGGAATTCATACTTTATATCAATGGAAGAATTTTTCTTGATGATTGTAAGATAGTTTTGAATACCCGCTGATAATCCGAAAAACTGCAAACCTGGTGGCGTAAGATCATAGATGATACTTTTTATTTCAGAGATGGTGTTATTCAGTTGAGTTTCAATTTCACTTACTTCTTCTGTGTCTAATTTATTGGATACCCTTTTTAACATCAGGTTGATGGAGATTAAGTCTGTACTCACCTCTTTCGGTAACTTCAATTTCAGCCGTTAATAATTTTTTTTGCTGTTCGTTTATTACGCTTAAATAGGCATCTCTTTCTTTATACCGGTTTACTCTCCGATAATAGAGGCTTACGGCAATTAAGAGGATGAATGCGAGAATTGTCAAATAAAAATAAATTGTGTTCCACCACGGTGGATGGATGGTGAAAAGAATTTTAATTCCGGAGGGGTCCCAAACAAAATTGTCGGTTGAATATTGAATTTCAAATTTATAATTCCCGGGTGACAGTGAATTAAATTCATAATTCCAATCTTCAGAAACTGTCCAGGAAGCATCTTTTTCAGAAAGGCGAAAGCGAGTTAGAATGTTTTGATTGTTATAGCTGAGAAAGCCCAACTTGATGCGAATATTATTTTGGTCATTGTCAAGTTCAATCGGTTGAGTATAGAAAATGGTATCACTGTTTACGATAAACTCTTTCAGGTAAGCAACTGGTTTTTTGTTGGCGTAGCGAATTTCGGAGAGCGGAAACTTTACATATCCTTCATCGCTAAAGGCCCATAACTCATTTTTCAGAATGGATAAAAAATTCACTTTGTCACTCACAAGACCATTATTTCGCGTAATGAATTGAAATTCTGGTTGACCCTTAAGCAGTGATGATATAGCACACATAGAAATTCCTTTTTCAGTTCCGAGCCATAACGAGCCGTTATGAATCACCAGCGAGTAAATATTATTAGCGATGAAGTTATGAGCCCGGTTATAGCTTACCGATTGCTGAGTGTTTCTGTTATATAGAATTAGACCACTACCGGTGGTGGATGCCAGAATGATTGAATCGTTAGCCTGGGTTAGGTTGGTTATTTTGATATCACTGAAGTAACTTAATTCTTTCTTCAGATTAAAATCTGTGTCAAATACAAACAATCCATTTTTTCCACCCATGTATATCTCATTATCTATAGCGAGAAGATTTCTGAATTGCGAGTCTGGAGTTTTTAGCGCTTTATAGTTTCCACTTTCATCAAACTCAAAATATTTATAGCTGGTAAGGCCAAGGATTTTGTTTTTTGAATAGGTAAAGTCGATTATGTTACTGGGTAAATTGTTTTTTAAAATCGTTCCGCTTTCATCCACAATAAATGTTCCGCCCCCTGTGCTTGCCCAGAGTTGATTTTTTCTATCTACAAATGCAGAAGCAATAGGATAGTCAAGTTTTTTTTGCCAGATCATCTTACCGGTTATCGCCTGAAATGCGCTTATAATCCCAGAGAAATCAGTAGTAATTATATTATTGGATGTTGAATAAACGGCAGTGATTTTTGAATTTGATGGTAGCCTGAATTGCTTTACTGCGAAATTCGGAAAGTAATAAACGCCTTTTTCAAGTGTGGTAATCCAATAGCCTTTATCGTCATCCTCTAAAATTCCCGTAACTGATTTCTCTGACAGTTCTTCATTAAAGTCTATTTTTTTGAAATCAGGTTCTTCTAAACTGATTAATCCTTTATTTAATAATCCAATCCATAGTTTATTCTGTTTGTCTACCTGCAATGCGATAATTAGTGAAGGTGCGGTAAAAACTCTCTCCAGTTTTTCACCTATACGATAAATGTCAGCGTTTATCGTGATGTATTCTCGTCCTTTCCATCGGATATAAAAATTATTTTCAGTGGACCGATATTGGATTGACTTAGTGATATCCAATGTGCGATTGTCAACTTTTACTATTTTCAATTCAGAGGGTGTGCTACCAAAGGCGAACAGCGATGTTTTATCATTATTAAATCGCCTCATTTCCAGTATTTCTGATTTTATTAATTCCTCTGTTACGTAACCGCTGGAATCTATTTTAATAAACCGATTTTTAATGGATAGGTATAAATTATCCAATGTGTCATAATATAGACCGTATATCACTGAATTCTTAGTAAACTTCTGAATGCTGTTGTTGTATCGGTAGGGAATAATTTTTTCATCATAGAAAT
Source organism: Cyclobacteriaceae bacterium (assembly GCA_025455445.1). Taxonomy (GTDB): domain Bacteria; phylum Bacteroidota; class Bacteroidia; order Cytophagales; family Cyclobacteriaceae; genus ELB16-189. The sequence continues at coordinate 1,111 of JALOMN010000370.1, read as the reverse complement.
AGGCGAGCTTTCCGGTAAAACTACGGAACCAGATTCTTCCCATTTTATCTTCATGCAGACCAAACACAACCGGATCTACAAGACCTTGCTCCAGATTAAAGACTTCAAATTTTCCGCCATCAAAGCGAACTACTCCGTTGTCGGTGCCAAACCACAGAAATCCTTTTTTGTCTTTAATTACCGAGTATACTTCCACGCTGGGCAAACCTTCGGCTACACCAAAATTCAGGTATGAGTTTTCCTGTGCAAAAACTGCTGCCGGTGCCATGATCAAAAGCAGCACCCTTAAAAGGATAAAACGGAATAGCGAATTGCGTAAAGCCAACTGATAAATCGATTTAAACTAAAATAGACTTGAATTTTGGTTTATCCTAATTGCCATTTTATTCAGTGTGAGTTATACATTCCACCAATAGGTAAACTTAATAACCAATGCACGATTCTTTACCGCAAAGTTTTCTGGCAAGTAGTTGTCAGTATATACGATGAATAAATCAGAGGCTGGCCGGTATCTCCATTGAAAACGTGTATTCAGGTTTACATTATTTTGTTGCTCGTTATACTGTGCGAAGGCGGTGAAAAAAAGTTTATTGGTCATGGTAATATCCAGACGCGGACCTACCAGCCAGAACGTAGTGCGACCCCAGGGCTGAGGCAAACGGATGTCGTTATAATTTGCACTGATCGCAATACTTACATAGGGTTGAAAGCGATAGCCTAAGTCGGTAGTAAAATTAAAACGTGTGCCATCTGCATAATAGCCACCATAGCGGGTTGAAAATGCATACGTAAAAACACTCTGTGGCTTTGAAGTATGTTCTAAGCCAGTGGCATTCCAATAATGTTCTGAACCAGTGGCCAGTGTATCTTTACCTGAATTGGTAGGGTCAAACGGTTTTAACAGTTTCACATAATCATGACTTATCCATGCATTCCATACGCTTTGTGTGCGTAGAGTCATGGTATATAACAAATAAGTTTCATTGTCTGTTGGCTTCATTTGAGTGTCATAAAACAAACTTGAGTTAAAGCGCGGTCCGTGACTGAGCACATGTTTGCTCTTCGGAAAAAATAGTCTGCCAATTTGCGGATTAAATCTCACATACCCCTG
>JALOMN010000369.1 GCA_025455445.1 Cyclobacteriaceae bacterium | reverse complement strand
GTGCTCTTTCAAATAGGATTCAAGATTCAAGCTGGTGGCTTCAAAAGCTGAGTAACCGTCATCTTCCTGACTGGTTCCTTTCAAAAATACTTCCTGTATGTTTTCGGCATCTAACTGAGGATGAAAAGCTGCACCATAGGTATTTTGCACACAGTGTACCGGCCACTTTTCAAAATGTTTTGTTACAGAAGGATGCCAGTCTTTAGAAGCAACAATTACCTTAAACCGATTCATTATTTTGTTTATCACCGGAACTACCTGATCGCCATCCTTCACAGCCAGTGCACCCCCGGGACAAAAATCATTCTGGACATCCACAATCAATAAGGCCTTCATATGATAATTAATTTCATTCAAGTATGTTCAGCTTTTCATTTATCAATTCATCGCGTACTTTCAACAAGGCAGCACTAAAACCCACTTTATAAATATGCGGATATTCAAATCGTTTATGTTCATCCGGTAAAAGTAACAACCGCTGTGCCGCATAGTCAGCAATTTCATAGGGTGTAAGTTTGTCATACAAAATCTTGCCCTCCTGCATTACGCAACTCATTAACTCTTCTTTTCTCAGACCTTTCAGCATTAATCGTTTAGCACTTTGATGTGGATGAATCATCATATTAAGTTCATCTTCGTCTACGCCCACCACAGCATCTGCATAAAATTTATTTTCTAAATTATAATATCGAAACACTTTTTTGATGCCGGGTATGAGCACCTTTTCTATATTTTCAGAGATTTTAATTTTTGGTTTACTGTCATACTTAGAAAGTTTATACACACCATCCAAAGCAGCATCTTCGCGGCCTATCACTAAACTTGTGCCTACACCAAATACATCGATCTTCGCCCCTTGCTCTTCCAGACTTTTTATAATGTGTTCGTCCAGCTGATTGGAGGCAACTATCTTTACATAATCTAACCCTTCTGCATCCAGCATGGCACGTGTACGTTTACTTAAATAAGCAAAGTCTCCACTATCCAGTCGCACTCCAATTAATCGATTGCCCACCCTTTCCATTTCATGTGCAACTACAATAGCATTAGGTACTCCTGAATTTAATGTATCATAGGTGTCAACCAGAAAAACACTGTTATCAGGAAATATTTTTGAGAATGTGCGGAATGCTTCAATTTCACTTTCAAAACTTTCTACCCACGAGTGCGCCATGGTGCCTGAAGGAACAAGACCAAATTTAAACGCACTGTATACGTTAGAAGTAGCCGATGCTCCGCCAATAATTGCTGCGCGACTGGCATGTATACCGCCAAGCCCCTGTGCCCTGCGCAATCCAAAATCAAGAACCGTTCTATCACCAGCCGCAAATTTTAATCTGCTGGCTTTGGTTGCGATGAGCGATTGAAAATTCAGGAAATTAAGGGTGAGGGTTTCAACAATCTGTGTTTCGAGAATGGTGCCCTCGATGCGCACCGCTGGCTCATTGGGAAAAATGATTTCTCCTTCCTTTACAGAATGTATTGTTCCTCTAAACTTGAAGTGCTTAAGATAGGTAAGAAAAGATTCTTTAAACCCACGCTGTCGAAGATATTCGATATCATCTTCCTGAAACGTATAGTCCTGCAAAATATCAAGCAGATCCTGCAAACCAGCGAATACGACATAGCCACCCTTGAATGGAAGCTTACGAAAAAAATAATCAAAACAAGCTTTCTTTTCGTGCATGCCCGAAAGGAAATAACCCTGGGCCATGGTGAGTTCATAATAATCGGTGTATAATGCAGCGTGCTTATGAGATAAATTCATTACCAAATTTACGTTTCCTCACTTAGTTGTCTACACATTTTTATGTTATATTTTCACTTATGGAACAAATTGTTCCGATAAACAATCACTATCACGCTCAGCTTATATGGGGTTTTGTATAAAGCAGTATTCTCAACCAATAAATTATTTCTGAAATAATGAGTCACATACTATGAAAGATGCCTTATTACAACTGCGGCAACTGGTTACTAAATTCCAACCGTTATCAGACAACGATTGGGAGGCATTTTCTTCTTTGTGGACTGAATTTTCGGCTAAACGAAAGGAACAACTTACTCACGCAGGTGAAAAAGAAAAGTACCTTTATTTTGTGATTGAAGGTATTCAAAGAGTGTATTACTTTGATGAACAACAACGTGAAGCTACCATTGTGTTTACCTATCCACCTTCATTTGGTGGTGTTATAGATTCTTGCATGCTTCAACAGCCCTCTCGCTACTTTTATGAGACCTTAACTCCCTCCTTTTTTTTACGAGCCTCTGCAGTTGAACTTCTTAATTTGATTGCAACGAATTCTGCAATTGAAACAATGGTGCGCAAAGGTATTACCGGCACATTATCAGGTATCATGGAAAGACTGGTAGAATTGCAATGCTATTCATCTGAAGAACGCTTTAAAAAACTATTGCAACGCAGCCCGCATATCCTGCAACTTATCCCACACAAGTACCTGGCAAATTATATTGGCATTGATGCCACCAATTTCAGCAAGCTTATCAACAATGTAAGAATTTAGGCTCTTCAAAAATGTTGGTAATTACCAAGAATCATTTTTGCAGGAGCCTGCACCTTTGTTTCATAAACATCAATAATTATGAAAAAGGAAAAAATCATTCACATTGCATCTGTTGCATTTATTTTATTTTCAGCGTTTTGCCTGCTGATGGTAAGCCTGATGGCTTTTGCTAATCCTCAATCGGTAATGGACTTAGTTTCTGTTAAACTCACTAATAACGATGCCTTTAGTTCGATACGAGGTATATATGGTGGCGTGGGTCTGACCATCGTATTATCTTTAATTTACTTAGTAAGAAAACACAGAAGCGAAGCCTTACTGTTTCTTACCGTACTTTGGGGTTTGTATGCAGTCTCCAGGCTAATTACCATTATGGTAGAAGGACCACTCGGTGATTTTGGTACCCAATGGATTGTAACCGAATCGGTACTTTGCGGAATTGCGTTATTACTTTTAAAATCTTCCAAACAGTTAAAGCAAGCAACACTATGAAATCAAAATCCTCAAAGGAATTAATCGATATACTCGAACAAGAAGTTGAAAAACATCTACAGGATGCCATTA
>JALOMN010000368.1 GCA_025455445.1 Cyclobacteriaceae bacterium | reverse complement strand
GTTGCGATAACTTTGTTTTACATAGTATTCATGTTGCTCAAAAACAATCGTATCGAATTGCTGTAATACACAGAAATATTCAATTGAAGGCAAATAATGCAAATCAATAAGAAGCTTCAAGATCTAAAAATATTATTTCTGTAAACACGAAATCTGAAACTCAAATTACCAATCAAACTGGCCGAGGCCCTGACGCTTAATCTGTGGGGCCCCTTCCGTAAAATCAACCACTGTTGAAGGAATATTACCTCCCGGCCCACCATCAATTACCAAATCAACTTTGTGTTTAAAGTCTTCATAAATTTCTTCGGGATCAGTGGTGTATTCTTTTATGTGATCGTCATCTTTTATGGAAGAAGTTATCAAAGGATTATTCATCAACTTCACAATTTCTAACGGAATAGGATGATTGGGGATGCGGATACCCACAGTCTTTTTATTTACATCCAGTATTTTAGGAACCTGGCTGCTTGATTCAAAAATAAAAGTAAAAGGACCGGGCAATAGTTTTTTCAAAATTTTAAATTCAGGAGTATCGATACGCTTTACATAATGCGAGATATGCGCTAAGTCATTACAGATAAATGAAAGATCAAGCTTGTGTGGCTTAATTTCCATGATATAACAAAGTCGTTCCACCGATCTGCGATTCATCAGGTCGCACCCGATGCCATAAATGGTGTCTGTAGGGTACACGATAATTCCGCCCTCTTTTAATTGCGCCACTACACGTGCAATTTTACGCGGCTCGGGTGTAACAGGATGAATGGATAAATACTCAGCAGGCATCTTACATTAAATCTGGGTGCAAGTTAAGGCAATTCAGTTTTTGTTCAGTAGTCTCCGGCCATTTTAGTAATTTTGAAGTTTCAATTCTATTTATGGCAGATATTTCGAAGACCAAGCTTACTTTTTTTCTGGTTGCCTCTACGCTCACTATCACCTTTATTTTCTACGGATACCAGATTTATTTTACGCCTAACATACTGATTGATCGGGATAATCAACTTTTTGTAATACGACAAGGGTATACATTTCGCGATGTGCAAAGAGATTTAGGTAACAAAGGTTTCGTCAACGACATGGTTTCATTCAGCTTTTTGGCGCGCTTGTCCAATTATGATGAGGAAGTAACAGCCGGCCGTTTTTTGTTGCGCAGAAATATGACCAACCCACAGGCAATACGTGCCTTGAAAAGCGGCATGCGCGAGGTTGTGAATGTAACCTTTAATAACGTGCGGTTAATTGATGAGTTAGGAGAAAAGATAACGAAGAATACAGGACTAACACCGGCAGAATTTGATCGTGCATTGGACAAGTTCATTGAGAATAATCCAGAAGGATTTACCCGTCAGAATATTATTGGAATGTTTATCCCCAATACGTATGAAGTCTATTATAATGTAGTCCCTGAAGATTTCATAGAACGAATGTATGGCGAGTACAAACGATTCTGGAATGAAGAAAGGTTGGCAAAAGCAAAAGAGATTGGATTAACTCCAAAAGAAGTTTCTGTGCTAGCATCTATTGTGCAGGCTGAAAGTGTTAAGCGCGATGAGGCGCCAATCATTGCGGGTCTTTACATAAATCGTTTGAAGAAGGACATTCCTTTGCAGGCAGATCCAACCCTTGTTTTTGCTGTGGGAGATTTTTCAATCAAGCGCGTATTAAATGAACACAAGGAGGTGGACTCACCTTATAATACGTATAAGCGAACAGGCTTGCCGCCCGGCCCAATTAACATGCCTGAGATTGGTACCCTCGATGCGGTGCTGAATTATCAAAAGCATAGCTATATTTATATGTGTGCAAAAGAAGATTTTTCCGGCTATCACAACTTCGCTACTAATCTGAGTGATCATAACAACAATGCGCGCAGGTATCAAAATGCACTTACTGCTGAAATAAAGAAAGGTGAAGAGCTGAGAAGAAAAGGCTTAAAGAAATGAAACATGTATACTTCTGAGACCAGTATTAGAGTGCGCTATGGAGAAACGGATCAGATGGGTTACGTATATTATGGCAATTATGCTATGTATTATGAAGTAGGCCGCGTAGAGAGTTTGCGAAAACTCGGGCTAACATACAAAGAGCTGGAAGAGATGGGGGTGATGATGCCTGTACTGGAGAATAAATCCAGATTTTTAAGTGCCGCTTTATATGATGATCAGTTAAAGGTAGTTACCACCATTCGCGAAAAACCGGGTGTGCGCATAAAGTTTGAATATGAAATCTTTAATGGCGAAGGTAAATTGATTCATCAGGGCGAGACCATACTTGCTTTTGTAGACAAGAAAACCGGCAGACCCAGCAGGCCACCACAAGTTTTTCAGGATGTGTTGAAACCTTTTTTTGGATGAAGTACGGAACCCGTAAACGAATTCTTCAATATACCCGGGCGCGCACCGGAAGAAACTGGTTAAAGAAAATAAAATTCAGCCGCTATGGCGGATTATCTCTCTACAAGTTCATCAAAATATTTATTCACAATATTGATCAGGATGAAATATTAGACCGATCAAATGGAGTCGCGTTTAATTTTATTATGGCCATTTTCCCGGCTATCATTTTTGTGTTTACACTTATTCCTTATGTAAGTGTGTACTTCCCTTCCATCAACCAGGAAAATATTATGGGTTTTATTGAAGGAGTGTTGCCTCGCAGCATGTATGCAGACGTATCGGGGACAATCATAGACATTATTAATAACCAACGTGGGGGCTTGCTGACGTTTGGATTTTTGTTTTCGCTTTACCTGGCAACTAATGGTATGATGGCTCTCATACGAACATTTAATGCGTGTTATCGCACAATTGAAAAGCGAGGTATATTTCGAATGCGATTAACTTCCCTGTTACTCACTTTTATGTTAGCAGCAGCTTTACTGGTTGCAGTGTTGCTTTTAGTGGTTGGTCAAATCACCATTGACTATCTCGCGTTAAATGCGCACAAGTTCAACATCAATATTGATAATTACACAATCTATTTTTTATTCGCTCTTAGGTTTGTGGTCATCTTTATTCTTTTCTTCGTTGTAATTTCTTGTATCTATTACTTTGGGCCTTCGGTGCACTACGATTGGAATTTTTTCTCA
>JALOMN010000367.1 GCA_025455445.1 Cyclobacteriaceae bacterium | reverse complement strand
ACAATGCGTTGTACGCGAATGTTTTTTTCTGCGGCCGTCATTGTGCAGTGTGATTTTTATGTGCGTAAATTCTTATGAGTGCAGCAATGGCAATAATCGCCCACACGGAATTGATTAATGTAAATGGATAGGCTTGTTTGTATATACTGTTGATGATGAGAAATATTGCCCCCGTCAAATTCAGTATCTGAAAAATAAATGAATCGGCTTTTATCTTTTGATAACTATTCAAGCCGTAAGCGGCAATTACTTCTACCGAGCCTACCCAACCTAAAATTTCAATAAGTATCTCCATTATTTATTTTCTGAGTGTTACGCGAAGCAAATACATATCAGCGGTGATATAAAGTGTTTTCTCGTCAGGCGAAAGTGCACAGTTTGCTGCGGCTTCAGGTAATTTGATTTTACCCAATGGTTTGCCGGTAGGATCAAAAATCCAAATGCCACCCGGACCCGTTGAAAAAATTGTTCCATTGCTGTTGACCTTTAACCCATCGGGGGCACCTTTTTCCCCTTCCACGTAATCTGTAACATAAAAAATTCTGGCATTCACCAACGAATCATTTTGTATACCAAATGAATACCACTTTGCCCTGGGGCCGTCCGAATTAGCTACATATAAAGTTTTTTCATCCGGACTTAGTCCAATCCCATTGGGCCGGGTGAGTGAGTCAACCAGAAGAATCACTGTGCCATCCGGTTTTACTTTATATACACCTTGAAACGGAATTTCTTTTGTGGAGTCTTCCATCTGTTTGATTAATCCATAAGGAGGATCGGTGAAGTAAAAATTTCCTTCTCTGTCAAAGATTACATCGTTTGGACTATTAAATTTTTTTCCGTTGTAATTATCCGCCAGCGTTTTGAATGTCGATTTGGGTTGTTTAAAATCTGAGGTGAGCAGCGCCACTCGCCTGTCTCCATGCTGGCAAAGAACCAATTGTTCTTCGTTATTAACGGTAAGTCCGTTTGAACCCATCTCGCCACCCCGCGGAGGCGTTCCAGTATAGCCCGATGGTTCAAGATACTTTTCAAGGCCACCAGCCTCCGTCCACTTATACACAATATTTTTAGGCACGTCTGAAAAGAGCAGCATATTTTCTTTATCTATCCAAACCGGTCCTTCACTCCATTCAAAGCCTTCACCGATAATTTCTATTACAGCATCGCTATCGATGATGGCATCCAGTGCAGCATCGGTGCGTTCAATACTTCCCAATGTGTTAAGTTCTTTTTTGCTACTGCAGGCAACCAACAGTGAGAGTGCAACAAGCATCGTGGTAATTTTCATATGAGAATTTATTTAAAGAAAGTTAGTGTATTGCGTTCAGCATAAAACCAGGTATTGTATCTATCCTCTTTAATTTGGTATTAGTGGTTTTTATGATTGATAAAACTAGATTAACGGCTTTCTGAAAATCCGGAAACGTTTATACACCTGGCCACCAATTTTTTCGCACTCACCACGCATCGGCTGATTCGTTTCCAGTATCAAGTGACTATCCATCACCTTCATGCCGCGCCTGAGGGCAGTCGTTATAAGCGCCTTACCCAACATGGCGGTTAATCCATTGCCACGATAATTTTCTGCAATGGCTCCTAACATTAAATTTAGCTGTTTGCTTTGGCGCATAGCCAAAAGTACATGTATAAAACCGATGGGAAATAATCTGCCTTTTGCTTTTTGTATGCCTGCGCTCATATCGGGCATACCCACTACAAAGGCGATTACTTTATTTGAATTGTTAACAATCACTTTTACAAATTCTGGGTCGAGCACTGGTAAATATTGATCCGCTAATTTCTTCATCTCTTCTTCATTCATGCTCGAAAAGCCAAAGAGCGCTGCATAAGCTTCATTCACTAATTGCAATACCGGTAGTATAAATGGCTTTAGTTTTTTCTTCGAGGTGAACTCTACCAATCGTACGTTATTTTTTTGTTCCAGTCTATGATTGATTTTATCATACAGAGCAGGCACGGAAGCGGGAATTTCCATTTTATAGGAAACACAATCTATTTCTTTTGTATAGCCCTCGTTCATTAAAAAGGTAGGAAGGTAAGAGGGGTTTGCCGGAGTGGCCAAGACCGGAAGATGAGAAAAGCCTTCTACCTGAAGGCCTTGTGGATCTTTATCGGAAAAGCCAAACGGTCCAATTAATTTATCCATACCATTTTCTCTGGCCCAGTCTTCAATAAATCGAAGCAGGAGATGTGCTACTGTTTCATCTTGCACACAATCAAAGTGGAAGAAGCGCGCGGTTTTTTCATTGTGCAATTGATTATAGGGATGGTGTATAATTCCCATAATTCTGCCTACCGGCTTGCCATTTTTCAACGCTATTGCGCGGATGGTATCGCAATGTGCTAATGCCCGGTTTTTTTTAGGGTCGTGAAAGTCCCATTCATCCTGGTAGAAGGGAGGAACCCAACGGGATACTTTTTTGTAAATAGTTTCGCACAAATAAATGTATTGCCTGAGTAATGGCTTACTATCTACAATCTTAATTTCTAATGACATTGCGACTGTAACTTACTAAATTAAATCATGGGTTTTAATCATTTTATCGCTGATAAATTAACCTATTTTTGTGCATCCAATTAAAGTTTAAGTGAACATGAATACAGTTGAAAAGATTACGCGACCAACCAGAAAATATTTACCCGAGAATTTTTCAATTACCGACTGGTCGTCATTAAAACCCTACTTTGATCAATTAATAGATAGCGAAATTACTAACCAATCAGAATTGCGCACCTGGCTTGCCAATCGCAGCGAACTTGAATCAGTAATTAGCGAAGATATGGGATGGCGATATATTAAAATGACCTGCTATACCGATAATGAAACCTACGCAAAAAGCTATCAGGATTTTGTAGAAAATATTCAACCGGAAATTGCACCGGTTGTTGATCAACTCAATAAGAAACTTGCTGATTCACCTTTTTTATCTGAATTAGAAAATGAGAAGGGATTTGCGATTTTGATTCGTAACCTCAAAAAGGATATAGAATTATTCAGAGAGGTAAATATTCCTCTATTCACCCAAATTAATACTGAAACGCAAAAGTATGCTCAGATATCCGGAGCAATGAC
>JALOMN010000366.1 GCA_025455445.1 Cyclobacteriaceae bacterium | reverse complement strand
CGCAATACCAGAAACTCATCCAATGAAATAGTCATGAAAATAAAATGCTAATGCGTGCGGAAGATAGCAAATAGCAAGCTTCTAATCATTGAAATTTACTGTGATGCTGGTTGCCACGCCAATACGAAATCCATTTTCAATATACTGACCCTCGCGGAATGCCGCTGCAAATTCCAGTCTGAAGATGCGCAGGATACCTTCAAGCCCATATCCCACCTCGGTATAATTCTGAGAGCTCGGTGTATATAAATAATTCACAAACACATTTTCAGACATGCCTACCATTCGCACTTTTGGTATACGGGTAACTAAAAATTTACGAAAGTGATAATGCATGTTGGCAGAAAAATATTCGCTGGCTGTGCTATTCGCATAATAGTCCATCAAACGATAACTGCCCACCGGGTCGGAAGTAGTAAACCAGGTGCGATTTCCGAAGAAATGTTTATAGTCCATGAAGTACATTTTATCAGTGTTGAGAAATGCACCACCTTGCAAGGCCACATCCAGCGTGCCTCGGATACCTAACTTAAATGATTGCTTTACTCCTAACTGAATCTGATCAAAATCAACTTCACTGTTTGCTACACCACTAAATCCCTTTCGGTAATAGAATGAAAGAAGCGGTGTAGAACCATTTACACGCGTTTTGCTTCCGTTACGGATGCGATATTTTTGCCAGGGTCGCGCTTCGAATGTAACCGATCCTATAAACGCGCGATTTGTTTCAAAACTGGTATTGTCCAGCTCAAAATTTACCGGGGCATTGGGTGTATATTCATCTTTATTGCTCTTAAAGAATGTATAGTCTGTTGTGTTGAATAATTCAGAACGCCTTGCCCACGACCAGTCTGTTCGGAAGGTATATTTATCATTAATGCGATGCACATATTTTAAGTCGATAAAATTGCGCTCATACAACTTCATGTAGTTATCGCCTAAAAACAACGCAAAGAAAGTGTTCACCATGGGGTGAATGGGTACGTCTGAATTAAATTGTTCCACATATCTGCCACCTTCCAGCGTGAGTCTTCGATCTTTAAAACGATAGTCTACTCTGAGTTTGCCACTCAGCAATTCACGTGAAAAGGCATAACGCGCAATCGGACTGATTTCCAATCGTGAGGTTTGTGGGCGTTTTTCTATATTGATTGTATCGCGTTTCACCCAGCGTTTATATAAACTCATCCGATAGATTAAATTAAATCCTTCTACCGTGTTAAATCCTCCATAAGGAGTGTGAATACGCAAATCCGTTGTCTTGCCAAGTTTATAGGTATCACCCAACAGCACATCATAAACCTGAAAACCTTGTTTGCCCTTTTTATTTCCACGCAGGGTATCACCCTCTTCTTTCTTGCGCTCCACTTCTGAAATACTATCATTTACATGATATCCTCTTTCTTCTTCTTTACTCAGTGGCGCAGGTCGTATTTCAGTCCAGAAGGTAGAATCCTTTTTATATGCCATCGAATCAACCGTGTAAGTAGTTTCGGATAACACATCGGGTTCTTTCTGTTCTTTTACTTCCTGCTTTTCATACTCTTTGATGAGTTGATTTAATTCTTTGCGCGTAACCTCTTTGCCTTCGCTTAACCGTTCTTGTATCTGCTGATTCTTAATTGATTTTTTTTGTTCAATCTTCTTTGCTTCCTCTTTTTGAACTTTCTCGTCAATCACAACAATCTCTTCCACCAACTCAGGATTGAGTTTTATTTTATAATCCTTCACAGAAGCGAGGTATTGGCCTTCAAATTCAAAACCAAACACTTTACCATCAACCACAAACTGCTGCGAAACCGGAAGCCAGGCTTTATTCTCGATAGGATTGTAGAGTTGCTTAATGTGAAAGTTGATACCCATTTTGGTGGCCTTCATATCCAGACTATGAATGCTCCACCAGTCTTCTACGATGTAGAGTAAACCATCAAACACATTATCACCCTTTGAACGGGGTGTTACTTTTATTTTACTAATCTCATATCCCTGATCTTTAAACGAACCGATGTATTCAAATTTATAATAGGAAAAAGATTTGGGCGATAAAGGTGAGACGGTCTCTGCAATTTCTGGTTGATAAAAACTTCCAAACACATAAGAATTGGGTGAAGTATTTTTGGCTCCGCCATTACTGTATACTGCAATTACCTTTTCTTCAAATTTATTGGGGCGTGTAAATTTTATTTCGCTTACTGATTCTGAAATATAGATGCGATCTTTTGTGATGCCTTCCTTTTCGAGGGTCTTCTTGGCCAACCACGGGTAATCTTTTAACTGACCTCTTCCTTTTATATATACTTTGGCTGAGTACTCGTCTATTTGCTGTATGTGGTATTTTGCTTTTGATATTGCCTTGCGCATAATGGTATAGGCAGGATCTTCCTTGCCCGCGCGCACGGTAACATTCTGCAGCATGAGCACCTGGGTTTTTAAGGTGAGATTTATTTCAACATAGTCGTTGGCTACATCCACCACACGATGCACACTTTCATAGCCGAGATATTGAAACAACACATCGTAGCGCCCGGCAGGTAATGCTATTTCATATTTACCCTGCGCATCTGTGGCGGCACCGGTTCCTGTTTGCTTGATAAATATAGAAGCATATAAGAGTGGTGACCCATCATCGCCCTTGATTATGCCTTTAATGCCACCACCATAAAGCATTGGAGCCGCAATCAGCATTGCAATAAAAAAAATTATGCCTCTCATACTGCCCATAGACGACAATTATCAGTCAGAAGTTGCCAGAAAATTAAATTTAGCGGTAATAATCCTTTAACCGGATCAATTGCTCAACAGGTTCTGGTACCAGATAACGAATAGATTTATTATTCCTTATACACTCCCTGATATAGGTAGCAGAAATATCGAGCAGCGGGGCATCAATCATTTTTACATGAGGATGCTGTGTTAATTCAGTAGCAATTGAGTGCGGACGAGGATACACATACAAACCAAACTGTGTAAGAATCTGATCATGATTTTTCCACTTTTTAAAATTCTCCAGATTATCCTCGCCAATTATTACCTTAAACTCCTTTTCGGGATATTTTTCTTTCAGATGCACCAGTGTATGTATGGTATAACTTGGTTTAGG
>JALOMN010000044.1 GCA_025455445.1 Cyclobacteriaceae bacterium | reverse complement strand
CCCATGTTCTTCCAGGTCTTACCGGCATCAGAAGATTTATATACACCATTCCCTACGGCATGCGCAGGACGAATAAGAAAAGTCTCGCCCGTGCCAACCCACACTTGCCTGGGATGTGAAGGCGAAATACCAATCGCACCAATGGCGCTTTCTTCCGTATCATCAAACACCGATTTCCAGGTAATGCCACCATCTTCGGTCTTCCACAGTCCGCCAGAGGCCGCGCCAGAATATGACACGTTTGGATTGCCCGGCTCTCCTGCCACGGAAATCATGCGATTGCCATCCGGACCAATAAACCGAAACTGAAGTTTAGAGTATAACTTTGAATCAAAAGTTTGCGCAAGTACTCCATGTGTTGACGCAAAAACCAAAATGAATAAAAAAAGCTTTCTCATAGGCAATACTTTGAATAAGTAAATTACCCAAGAGAAAGCATAATTAATAATGAAGCGTTACTTCATTAGAAAGTTTTTTATAACCGGCTATTCATAACGTAATGAATTAACCGGATTTGCTACAGCTGTTTTGATAGACTGATAGCTGACTGTGAGCCACGCAATAATTATCGCAACCAAACCACTGAGCACAAACACCCACGGGCTAATATCTATACGGTAGGCAAATCCATCGAGCCAATTATTGCACACATACCAGGCACAAACTGCTGCCGGTAAAAATGCAATCACTACCAGTTTAGTAAATTCTTTGGATAATAAGATGGTAAGACTTGTTACAGATGCACCCATCGACTTGCGTATACCGATCTCTTTGGTGCGCTGTTCTGCTGTAAATGCAGCCAATGCAAACAACCCAAGGCTGGCAATAAAAATTGCCAAACCTGAAAACACACTAAACAATTTACCCATACGCTGCTCAGCTCGGAATAAGCGATCAAAATTTTCATCCAGAAAAGTATATTGAAATGGTTCATTGGCAGCGTGTTGTTTCCAAAGCTTCTCAACATCAGCTACCACTTTTGAAGGGTCACCTTCATAACGAATGAGTAAGTTGGTTGAATTAGGTGTAAGCAATATTGTGAGTGGACGAACCTGCTCTTTGAATGATTCAAAATTAAAATCCTTAATCACACCTATTACTTTATACCTTTTGAACGTAGGACCACCATCATTATAAAGTACCTCTTCATCCAAAGGATTATCAAAACCAAATTCCTTTGCAGCTGCTTCGTTGAGAAGTATTGCCAACGAATCGGATGGATAATCCTTTGAAAAATAACGTCCCTCTTTCAATTCAAACTTCAATACATCCTGATGATCATAGTCGGCATAATACACACCCATAATATGGTCCTGCTCTGAACCGGCAGTTTTTAATACGGTCGTACTATTTACTCCCGGGAATGTATTGTTTGTGTAACTAACTTTAGAGATACCTGTAAGTTGTGACAAACCATTACGGAAGGCTTCTTTGTTATTTCCAAGGCGATTAGCATTATCGATGGTTAGCACATTGTTGCGATCAATGCCAAGATTTTTCTCTTGCATAAACTTAATTTGCTGAAAAACCACCACTGTGAAAATGATCAGGAATATGGAAAGGCCAAACTGAAACACAACAAGGAAACTTCTGAATCCTTTGCTTCTGGCGCCTGCACGAACTTTACCCTTCAATACTTCTACCGGTTTAAATGAGGTAAGGTAAAATGCGGGATAACTTCCTGATAAGAATCCTACCACGAATAGTAATCCAAACAATCCACCAATAAACCATGGCGCTTTAAATGCTGCCATGGTTAACTCCTTACCTGAAAGAAGATTGAATGAAGGCAATAAATAATAACAAAGAGTCAGCGCCAGTATGATGGCTAATGCACTGTATAAAGTTGATTCAGCAATAAACTGACCAATTAATTGACCCCGCAATGAACCCAGTGCTTTTCTTAAACCCACTTCTTTAGCCCTGCCTGCAGAACGTGCCGTAGAAAGGTTCATAAAATTGATGCAGGCAATTACAATTATAAAGATACCGATGCCACCGAAGAAGTATACATACATCACATTACCTCCCGGCTCGATATCTCCCTGTGAAGTGGAGTAAAGATGGATGTCCTTAATGTTGGTCACATAATAACCATATTCACCTCCAGATTCTTTCATCTGCTTCAATGTAGTGCCCATAAATTTCTCTAATTCAGGACCAATGTACTTCTCAACCATTCCAACAAACTTTGCTTCTACTTGCCCTGCACTGGCATTGGTTTGCGTTTTAAAGTATGTGTACATCCAATTATTCAACCATACAGGAGTCTTGAGTCGGTCGCTACTAGCAGCTGACACCAGCACATTATAAGTAAAATGAGAATTGGTGGGGGGCTCTTCTGCAATCCCTGTGACTTTATACGTCTTATTATCATCGCCAATTACCAACAAACCACCCATTGGGTTTTCGCTGCCAAAATATTTTTCAGACATTTTCTCGGTGAGCACAACAGAGTTTGGTTCGCGCAAGGCATTTTTTATGTCACCTTCTTTGAGTTTATAACTGAAGAATTCGAAAAAGTTGGAATCTACCATAAACACTTTCTCTTCAGAAAAAATCTTTTCACCATTGCGCACCACAGGATTACCAAAATAGGAAGCAATCCGGGTGGCCGATTCTACTTCCGGTATATCTGCCACCAAAGCTTCTGCCATGGGTGGACATGTATTGGATACCCGGATATCCTGCCCACCTATCTTTCCATGCAATCCAACCTGGTAAATTCTGTCTGCATCCGCATGAAATTTGTCGTAACTCAATTCATGAGATACATATAGTATTATGAAGAGACATGAAGTAATACCGATTGTCATCCCCAGAATGTTAATTGCTGAGAACATTTTGTACTTCATGATATTGCGGATGGCAACTTTAAGATAGTTGGTTAGCATTTTCAATTAGTTAATTTGAAAAAATGATAAATACATCAAACATGATATAGTGAAAGAAGATAATACAGGCAGGTGTGTGTAAGACGCACAATGAACAGAAGAAGTTACAGTAACCATAAAAATTAGTTAACAACTTTTATTCGCTTCGCAACGTACGGGTGGGATTTAATGAAGCCGTAGTGATCGTCTTATAGCCCACCGAAATAAATGCAAGCATAACCATAGCCAACACAGAAACCACCAAGGTGATAATGCCCAGCTTTAAATAATACTCCCAGATGGAATCCATTAATGTGTCAGCCATAAAATACCCTATTCCTCCGCCCAATAAAGTGGCCACGAACAGGTTAATGGCAAATTCAAGATTAATTACCCGAGCGATATTCAGTACAGAAGCACCTAACACTTTTCGCACCCCTATCTCCTTCATCTTTTTCACCACATTGAGTGAAACTAATGTATACATTCCAATACCCGTCATCAACGCAGCGAAGAAGCCCAGAAATCCGCACATCGTCATAATATTTTTATTGATGTCGTTTGTTTCCTGCATTTCCTGGTCAATCATTTGTCCGTTATAAACGGTATTCGGGAAAACCGCTTTCCATTTTTCTTCCATATAATCATTTACATCTGCAAGTTTTGCTGGCTCAGTTTTTATGAGCAACTGTTTATATTGAGCGGGAGAAGTATATCGAATCATCAATGGTTGGATGGGCATCCATAATGCCCGCGCATAAATATTTTTTACAACACCCACCACATATAATTGCACTGTATCCATCCATACCAACCGTTTTCCAATCGGGTTATCTGTCCAGCCGAATTGTTTCACCAACTCTTCCGTAACAAGCACAGATTCCTTTCGATCGGTTTCTGAATCTTTGATAAAATTGCGACCGGCTAATAATTTCATGTCCATGGCCTCAAAATAATTATCACCTATATCCAGGATATCTACTTCGCGCTCCACTGATTCATATTTGACGGGGTCATTATACCATGCATTGGCAATATGATCTTTCGTTCCGGCTATCAACTCAATATCTTTATTTCCAGAAATTGCATCACGATACGTATTAAAGCCACCTTCATTATTTACCCACACCGAAATAGCCCCACTGGTGGCAAAACCTAAATCGTAGTTCTTCTGATATTCGCTATTCTGATAGAAGGCAATACCCATAATGATACATAGCAATGAAATCACGAATTGGCCACCCAATAAAATCCGGGTAAACCAATTTGTGCCGCCAAACCTGGCAGTGCCCTTTAAAATACTTACAGGCTCGAAAGAAGTAATGTAGAAGGAAGGATAACCGCCTGCAATTAATGCTGTAACTAACAACAACCCGAAAAGGAAAATCAGAAACTCCATATTGTCGGAGTAACTCAAACTGAGCTCAAGCCAAGACCAGAGCGAATCATAAGCAGGCACCAGTAGTTCAGCCAGCAGGAGCCCGGCAATCAAACCCATAATACATAAGAAAAGATTTTCACCAAGGAATTGAAACACCAGCTGACTGCGCATTCCACCCATCACTTTACGGATGCCAATTTCCTTTAATCTGCGGCTAGAAATTGATATGGAGGTATTGGTGAAGTTAAAGCATGCCAATAAGAGTAATAAACCCGCCATGATTGCCGGCACGGTTACCGCTTCATCTGGAATTGTACCCCAGGTCCAGTCGTTATTCACGCGTGGGTTGGCACGATTGCGCTTCATCATCCCATCAAAGTTTTCGAGGTAGTAGGAAGTAATTTTAAAGTCTTCCCGCGCCAGGTTCTGAGGTTCAATATAATTCTGCAATTGTTTGGTTACCGATGCCACAGATGCAGGGTCTTGTATCAGTAAAAATAAAGTGGTCCATCGTTTCCAGCTTGTCTCATGCTGATCGTTATCCAGGTTGATATCCCAGAAATTATCGAACAGTGTAATCACCTCGAATTGCAAACTGGAATTACGAGGTAATTTTTTGAACACTCCTCCAATGATGTATTCTTTTGGCCTGCGCACGCCATCGCTGCCTAACACTATTTGGGTTAGCGACTCACCGACTACGTCTTCTTTATTGAAATATTTACGTGCAGTTTCATCACTTACTAACACCTTTCCTTTATCGTAAAACGCGTTATATGAACCATACTTCAGTTCATAAGTGAATAACTCAAAGAAGGCGGAATCTGCAAATATCATTTGTGTGCCAAAGACCTCCTCACCAATGCGCATATCACTGTAAGCGGTTTGGTAACGCACTACTTTTGAAACTTCGCTGAAATTTTGTTTGATATAATTGGCCAGTGCCATTGGAGCAGTGCCAAAGCGCTCTGATTTACCCTGAAACTCTCTGTTGAACTGCACACGGTAAATGTGCTTGCCATTTAATTGAGTGCTGTCCCATTTGGCTGCATACTCCCAATTTACATAGGCTACTATGCAGCAGGCAATGGCGATGCCCATGCCGAATACATTAATAAAAATAAAGAGTTTGTTCTTCGCTAAACTTCGCAGTGTGATGAGCAGGTAATTTTTAATCATAGTGTTTCGAATTCAACAAAGCAAAGACCTATGTATCATTTCAGAAGTTGCACAAATGTTTCAACTTATATGCCATGAAATAAATCTGCGTATTCTAACTTATTTCTGACCTAAGCACGAATAAAATGTTCGATGTTGAACAGTGTGTGTTCAGTTATAAAAAAAATAAAGCCCATCAGAATAATCATCTCATGGGCCTTACTAACCTAAACCTGTACTATGTGAAGAACGAATCAGGATGACGTTGCTCCTGAAATCTTTATTTCATCAGATATGAAATTGCTCTTTAATATTTTCAGTGACCACTTTACCATCAAACAAGTTGACGATGCGGTGCGCATAGTTTGCATCATACGGTGAGTGTGTAACCATGATAATGGTAGTGCCTTCTTCATTCAACTGTGAAAGTAATTTCATCACTTCTTCACCATTGGCGGAATCAAGGTTACCGGTAGGTTCATCGGCCAGAATCACTTTAGGCTTGGCTACAATAGCACGTGAAATTGCTACACGCTGTTGCTGACCACCCGATAACTGTTGTGGGAAGTGGTTTCTGCGGTGCATGATGTTCATGCGTTCCAATACTTCTTCCACTCTTCGTTTGCGTTCGTCAGATGGTACTTTAAGATACAGTAAAGGAAGCTCTACATTTTCATATACCGTGAGCTCATCTATCAGGTTAAAACTTTGAAACACAAAACCGATTGAACCTTTGCGCAATTGTGCGCGCTGACGCTCAGAATATTTAGATACTTCATGCTCACCAAAATGATATTCTCCGTTGGATGGGTTATCCAACAATCCAAGGATATTTAGAAGTGTAGACTTACCGCAACCGGAAGGTCCCATAATGGCAACAAACTCGCCATCTTTAATTTCCAGGTTGATATTATTTAGTGCAGTAGTTTCTACCTCTTCGGTAGTATATACTTTTTCTAAGTTTTTTAATTTTATCATGGCCTTTACGGTTTTATTTGAGATGTTGTTTTATGGAATTTGGTTTTAAGGGTACTCGTTTATTTTTCAAAGTTTATTGACTTTTTTTGAAATACATTCTATTAGACGCTCGTAGTCATAAATGGTTGCATCAATTCAGAATTAATACTTCGTTATTTCCGAAATTCTCATAAGAAGATGTTATCACGCGATCTCCGGGGTTTAAACCTTCCAGTACCTCGAAGTTTTCTGAGTTCTTGCGACCTAACTTAATATTTCTGCGCACTGCTTTATTATCCGCTTCCAGCACATATACCCAGTTGCCACCGGTGTCTTTGTAAAATCCGCCAACCGGCAACAATAACTCTTCGGAAGCCTGGCCCAATTCAATTCGCAAACGCAGCGATTGTCCTCTGCGGATTCCTTGTGGCGTTTCACCTTCAAAATTCATATCAACTTCAAACCTTCCGTTTTGAATGGTAGGATAGATATACGTAATCACGAGGCGATATTCTTTATTGGCAAACGTTGTGGAAGCAGGTAGACCTGTTGAAATTTTTGGCAGATACAATTCATCTATCGGCACACGCACTTTATAACTGCCCAGGATATCAACCTGTCCGAGACGCTGACCCTGATTCACTGCCTGACCAATTTCCCAATGCGGAGTAGAAAGCTGTCCGTCAATCGGAGCGCGTATCACCAGGTTATCCAAAATTTTACCAACACCCTCTAAACTTAATGTCATCTGGCGCTCAGAGGTGCTTACTGCCTTTAACTGACGAATGCGATCAATGGAATCATTTTTATATACTTCATATGTGATGCGCTTTCGTTCAAGATTATAACGATAGTTGGCTTCGGTTTGCTCAAACTCCTGCTTGGCTATCAACTTCTTTTCATACAATTGCTTTTGACGATTATACTGTGGCTCTAAAATCTGAAGCTGATTATCGATAAGTGCGAGCAATTGGCGTTGCTCCAAATCGTTCCGCATGATATTCAACTTGGTTTCGCGTGCGCGGTTAATACTTTCATTGAACGAAGCCTCCTGTTGCAGCACCGACAACTCACGATTTAAGTTTGTCAGTTCCAGAATTACATCACCTTGCTTTAAAAGTTTACCACTTTCGCTTACAATGCGCTTGATATTGCCACCTTCAATCGCATCAAGATAGACGGTGCGACTCGGCTCAACAGTGCCCGTTTGCGGTATAAACTCTTTAAACTCTCCCCGCTGCACGGTGCTGATGGTAAGTTTATTTTTATCCGTTTTAAATGTTGATCTGCGATCAGCAAAAATGAATTGGTATACGATGAACAATACAAAAAGTGATATTCCTCCGTAGGTAGCAATTCGCTTCAGCGTCCAGGTTTTCTTTTCTATTTTCTTATCCATGAGTGTATAAAATCAGCAATCTGTTTTCGGTAGTGAACGAAATCCAGCAGCAATTGCCAATTAACATGCCAATGCTGAATTAACACAATATCTGCCCTTTTATAGACTTTTTTAAAGATTTTACGTTCAGATGTGAACGAGTTTGTCCGAATGCGGACAACAACTATTAAATTTATCTAAAGATTTACGCGAAAACAGCAAGAAATAAAAGGTGCCCGTTTCGGTATCAATATTGTGCTTAGGCGAACGAACAATAAAAACACAGACAGCGCTATGTCAGAATCAAAGCAAGGAAAAATACTCATTGTGGATGACAACGAAGATTTATTGAAAGCGGCCAAGATGCATCTTAAGCGACATTTTGCGCAAGTCGATATTGAAAAAAATCCGGAGGCCATACCTGGCCTGATGAAGCAGGAAGAATACGATGTGATTCTGCTCGACATGAACTTTACCAAAGATGTGAGCAGTGGCAGTGAAGGTTATTATTGGCTTGAAAAAATTCTGAGTATCGATCCCTCTGCAGTGGTGGTGCTCATTACCGCCTATGGCGATGTGCAGATGGCCGTAAAAGCGATAAAAGCCGGAGCCACCGATTTTGTATTGAAGCCCTGGGAAAATGAAAAACTTCTCGCAACACTATACTCTTCCATGCGCCTGCGCGAATCGCGTGATCAGATTCAAACCCTGAAAACAAAAAATCAGGAAATCAACCAGGCGATTAATGATAAGTATAGAGACATTATCGGCCAGAGCCAAAGCATGCAGCGAATATTTCAGACCATTGAACGCGTAGCACAAACAGATGCCAATGTATTGATATTGGGAGAGAACGGCACGGGCAAAGAATTAATCGCCAGGGCGATTCACAGAAATTCAGCCAGAAAAAATGAGTCGTTTGTAAGTGTTGACTTAGGCTCCATTACCGAAACCCTTTTTGAGAGCGAACTATTCGGTCATAAAAAAGGATCGTTTACAGATGCCAAAGAAGACCGTGCCGGTAGATTTGAACTTGCCAATGGAGGTACTTTGTTTTTAGATGAGATAGGAAATCTTTCCATGCCCCTGCAAGCTAAATTACTTACCGTAATTCAAAACCGTAAGGTTAGCCGCGTAGGCTCAAACAAAGACACCGCCATCGATATCCGATTGATTTGTGCTACCAACATGCCTCTTTATGACATGGTAAAAGAAAATCGGTTTCGTCAGGATTTATTATATCGCATCAATACCATTGAAATAGAAATTCCTGCACTTCGCGATCGCCTTGAAGACATACCTTTATTAGCCAATCATTTCTTAAAATATTATGCCGAACGCTATGGAAAAAATATCTCTAAAATAAGTGATGCGGCCATGGCACGAATGACCAAACATCCTTGGCCAGGAAATATCCGCGAATTGCAACATGCGCTCGAGCGAGCGATCATATTGAGTAACTCTTCTGTATTGCAACCAGAAGATTTTAATTTTTTGATTGGTGAAAACACTTTATTTCGTTTTGGTTATTTAGGTGAAAAGATAAAGAGTTATACAACTGACACTAAAGCAAATTTAATAGCTGATTTAATGTTGGTAAATAGTTATTTTTATAGTCCTTTCATGAAAACAAAAGATAATTTATATCAAATTTAATTTTGGT
>JALOMN010000365.1 GCA_025455445.1 Cyclobacteriaceae bacterium | reverse complement strand
AAAACCGATGGGTCTGCACTCCGCGCTGCCAGCCAGAACATTCCGGTTTGCACACCAATTCCCCCACCACAATCGGCAAAATTAAAAGGAAGCGGATTGATGGATTTTAATGTTCCCCCACTCATTTGCTTTGTACCGTTTCCCTGCATGTGAGTAACAAAATTTACGGTTTTCAAAAATCCATCCATTTCAATAAGTCCTCTGTCGTTATTCCACATGCGCTGAAGCATATCGATAAAAAGGATATTAAAGCTTGTGCCGTATTCCCAGTATCCCATTCCTTCGGGATAAGCTCCGTTATATTTATAAACTCCCATTGGAATTTTAATTGAATTTACGGCACGATCAATCAATGTTTGGTAATATGCCGGATTTTCGTCATACACTGCTGCGACTCCTGCTGATATTCCTGCATTGCAAACCTGATTCCAGTTATTATCACTTGTAAGCCATGACTGATTTGCATAAGAGCCGGTTGTCCGTTCGATTCCTTTGGCTTTTATTGCTGCTGCAATATTTGTTCGCGATGTCTGGCTTAAATAGCCATAACACCAGTCGTAACCAATGGCCATGGCAAGGGTCATTTCACCTACATCCAGGAAATGTGAAGGATTCCAGTCGGTAAAAGCTGCCATGGCCAGCATTTCAGTTTCGGCACGTTGGGCATATTTTGTGTCGGCAGTCATTCGGTAAGCATAACTTAAAAAACTGATACGTCGGATGGCTTCCCTCGAAACACTTAACAATCGCCTGCCGGTAAGTACACGCTGCTGGACCGGAAGGTTAATCATTTTGTCAGATTCAGCAATTATCAGTTTGTGTACTTTTTCAAAATTAGGAGTATTGTTAATCTTGTTCTTTAACACTGCTTCATCTGTCTGAAGAAAAAACAGACGCGGATGACTTGTTAACGGATAAATTACCTGTGCAAATGAAATGGGGAAAAAAGAGAAAAAACAGAGAATCAGCAGTAGAAAATATTTCATGTAAATCAGATTTAATTCTTAATCCCGTCGTTTTGATTGTTGGATTTGAAGCATTGTAAAAGTATTAAAAGATAAAAACTCCTTGTCTGTTCGTTCTGTCAATTATTGCTTCAGATACGGCCCGTTTTCGTTCCATTTCACCTCAACATTGGAAAGGTACCAGGTTTTTCCGTTATCGTTGTTTCCCTGAAAATTATAATTCTGAGAAGGCATAGCATAAAACTCAGACCTGCGAGGTAAAACAGAAACAAAGCCATTGGATATAGAGGATTGATTCTGCAAGACAATTGAAATTTTGGAGGGTGCTGCGCCCATCGTGCGTGCCTCTGGCTCACGAATATGCTCTAGTGTGTTGGCCATTCGAGAAGCCTGTGTTTCAAATCCTTTCGGAAATATCACTTTAAAATGTGGCGTATTGAGTTGATACCACTTTAAGGAAGGATTATTTTGAAGCACCGCAGACTGCTGCGCTAATGCGGTGTCCCAAAGACCTATTACCAAAAAATAAATCAACAAATACCGCATAGCATAAACCCTCTGATGAAACAATGCAGAAAACTACATCAGGTATTTGGAGTTTACAACAGCCTCACTCTTTTAATATGTAGGTAGAGGTTGTTACAGCACTTACCTGGAAAAATCCCAAGGCACCATTGTTAAAGTTTGACCGGGGATTTGCCGGCACCGGACCAAAAAGACCACCATCACTAAACAATAGATTGGTAAGATCAGTGTAATAGATATAGCCATAGCGACTCAAGCTAAACATTTCCAGTCTGGCGGTATCTGATAACGAATACGTTACCGGACTTGGAAACCCATTTATCGATTCGGCCAATGCTTCATCACTGGTTACGTATATGTCGTTTGGGGTGTTATAAACCAACGAGTCATTACGATAAAATTTAAATAAGTAATAATCTTTAGTCTCCCGTGGTTCTTTAAAGTAGAGCAATAATTCGTAGACATCCTCTTCAGTATCCTGATTAGGATCGAAACCCTGAAAGGGCCTGTAACCAAGTGAATCAATCGGAGCCACGCGCAGCAACTCATCGGTTGAAGTATACACGATATTGTCTACAGTTACTGAAAGTGTATAGGTTTTACCAATCTCACCTTCAAAAGGAATTTTAGGAATATACAAGCCAGCGGAAATCTGCGCATATTCAAATTCCTCCCCGTCATTACTGGTAACTTTCACCCGTGCGTTAGAAACTTTTTCAGGAGTTCCGGTTGAATAAAAATCTGCCGTGCGGCTTACGCGCACATATTGATCT
This sequence comes from Cyclobacteriaceae bacterium, assembly GCA_025455445.1. Lineage (GTDB taxonomy): Bacteria > Bacteroidota > Bacteroidia > Cytophagales > Cyclobacteriaceae > ELB16-189. The sequence continues at coordinate 1,186 of JALOMN010000365.1, read as the reverse complement.
TTCAACCTGTTAGTAAGCACAGCTTCGATAACCACCCGGGTAGGAGCCTGATCAATGTCCAGTATTATTGTCTCCTCGCAGCCAAGCAAGATGAACATAAAAATCAACAGACTATAGCGTAACCGTTTCATCAGAATTTAAAGTTATAGGTTACCGAAGGAAGTATCGGAAATAAATAAATAAGACGAGCTTCTTTTTCTGTACCATTGCCAATGATATTCCCGTCTTCATCTTGTTTTGTGCGCGTATAAATCGTGAATGGATTTTTTCGGTTATACACGTTATAAATTGAGAATACCCATTGACCCTGCCACTTTCGGTCAGCGTGTTTGGGTTTTGGATTTAAGGTAGCGGATAAATCCAATCGATGGAAATCCGGTAATAAATATCCATTGCGGCTAGTTACATAATCAACATTGTAGATATCATAGCGATAGCGGCCGTTGGGCAAAGTAATCGGCCTGCCGGTGCTATAGGTAAACGTGGTGCCGAAAGTCCACTGCGGATTTAATTCATAAATAGCCGCTATGTTAACGGCATGCCTGCGATCATAATTTGCAATGAATGGCAACCCCTGGTTTACACCGGGAATGGTGCGCGTTACTTTCGAGAGTGTATAACTCACAAAGCCGGTCAAATCTCCGATCTTCTTTTCTCCAAGAAATTATCAGTAATGTTATCGATGGTTTTATAAAACGTCTCTACAGAAACCTGATACTGATTGTCTTTGAAATTTCTGAAGTACCCAATAGCTACCTGGTCAGCAACTTGTGGTTTCAGATAATAATTACTGGGGCTCCATGTATTAAATGGCAATGGCACTGTGCCGCTGGTAATCAAGTGTGTATTTTGCACCATGCGGTTATATGATGCCTTAACTGAACTCTTAGCATTGATGCGGTATAAAAATGAAAACCGCGGCTCAGGATTGATATATGACTTTATCGTTTCCCATGAATCATATTGTAACGTGTCGGTGCGAATGATATTTACATTATCAGTAGGATCTGCATAGAGATATACATCGCCTTTACCGATATTCTGGAATACAGAAAGTCTGATTCCATACGTGATGGAAATTTTTTCAGAAGGCTTCTGCACATAATCGAGATATAATCCATGATCGAGTGCATATAAATTAGCCTGCGATAATTCCTGGAAAGCAGAAGACGATGTATTCGGCTTT
>JALOMN010000043.1 GCA_025455445.1 Cyclobacteriaceae bacterium | reverse complement strand
TTTGAAGGTAAAGCGGCACTTAAATACATGGAGGTGTGCCGCGAGAAGGAACATCTTAGTCCTGAGTTGCAGTTTGGAGACGCCCTCTACAATTATTTTTCAGTGTGGGTTCCCGAAAATTATCCATCCTTAAAACCTGTGATGTGGTTTTTTAGAAAAGGCGATAAACAACTTGGTTTAAAGCAATTGCGTGAGGTTTCATATAATGCTTTTTATACACGCATTGAGGCAATGGTGTGGTTGATGCGCATCTGGAATAGTTATGAAAACGATCAGCTGCACGCCTTTCAGCTTTCAGAATATCTATATCAGACCTTTCCTGACAATCCGTATTTTCATCGGTATTATGCACGGATGCTCTATGCACGGGGCATGTATCCGGAAATGGAGGAACAATCGAAATTAATATTGGCACGCATTGAAAAAGGTGACCTGGGTTATGAAGGTACGAGTGGGCGTTATGCCGCTTTTTTTCTCGGACAATTTTATGAAGCACAACGCAGGCTGGATGAAGCCAAAAAATATTACGAGCAAACTATAAAATTTGCAGAGTCTACCAACTCCACTGAATCTGGCTATTATCTGTTTTCACTGATTGCGCTAGGAGAAATAGCTGAAAAGCAAGGAAACAAAGAAGAGGCAAAACGCTATTTTAAAGATGTGAAGAAAAAATCGGGACGTAAAGACGAAGCTTTTAAAGATGCGAAAAGACGATTGAAGAATCTGGAGAAGGGCGACTAGCTAATTCAAAATTTAAGAGTAATGTAAATGATATTGTGTTTGACCATGTTGAATTTTGATTGCTTAATTTCGAATTGACATGGAGTTACGCGATTTATTGGTTACGCCCATCTGGTTGATGATCATCTATGTGATGGCCTATGTAATCAGGCCTTATGTAACAGACGCAGTCAATCGCAAGTATTTTTTTCCGGCACTCACAGTAAAAGTGATTGGGGCACTGGCTGTTGGTTTCATTTATCAATTTTACTATAGTGGTGGCGATACCTATAACTATCACACCCATGGCAGCAGACATATCTGGAATGCGATTATGGATGCGCCTAACGGATTGAATTTACTTTGGAATGGCGATAACAAAGGATTATATCCATATTATTCCAGGATAGTTTTTTATAGTGATCCTGCTTCTTATTTCATTGTGCGCATTGCCGCAGTTTTTGATCTGTTTACATTTTCTTCCTATTCAGCCACAGCATTGCTTTTTGCTACTGTAAGCTTTAGTGGAATGTGGCTTTTCTTCAAAGCGTTTTATGAACAATTTCCACATTTACATCGGTGGATTGCCTTAGCAGCATTTTTTATTCCTTCTGTATTTTTTTGGGGGTCAGGTTTACTGAAAGACACCATCACCCTTGCAGGAGTTGGCGCACTGATGTATACTATTAAGCGAATGCTTATAGATAAAAATTTTGGTTTGGGTACGGTACTTCTTTTTCTATTCAGTGCGTTTATAATTTTTTCTATCAAAAAATATATTTTACTCTGCTTTTTACCCGCAGCAATACTTTGGGTGTATCTCAGCAACTTGAGTCGCATCCGATCAATCGTATCGAGGGTGTTATTGGTTCCTTTTGTAATAGGAATAATTATACTTTCAGGATATTGGGCAGTATTAAAAGTGGGCGAAAGTGATGAACGTTATTCGCTTTCAAAAATTCCGGAAACAGCCCGCATAACTGCTTATGATATTGGTTTCTGGACAGGACGAAATGCAGGCAGCACCTACACATTAGGCGAATTGGATGGCACATTTGGCAATATGTTTTCAAAAGCACCGCAAGCTATTAACGTAGCATTATTTCGACCTTATCTCTGGGAAGTAAGAAATCCACTGATGTTTATTTCAGCTATTGAAAGTTTTGTGATTCTTCTTTTTACACTATATGTGTTTTTTGTTCAACGGCATGTTTTCTTTAAAATGCTACTCGACCCCAATGTCATTTTTTGTCTCTTATTTTGTTTGACGTTTGCATTTGCGGTTGGTATTTCTACTTATAATTTTGGCACGTTGAGCCGTTATCGCATACCTATGCTTCCCTTTTATGTAATGGCGCTTGTATTAATGTTTAATTATTTAAAGAGAGAGAGAAAATTTGAAGAGTTAGAGAGTACCGAGTAATACTCAACAACTCTCTTGCGACCCTGTAATCCAATTTTTTTTCTCAATTGTTTATCTCCGATCAACTTTTCAATACTTTTAAACCATTCGTCTTCTGTAGCACAAAGAAAACCGGAATCTTCATCAGCGATTATTTCTGTATTGACACCCACGTCTGATACTACGGCTGGTATCTCCAGTGCCATGTATTGTAATGCCTTGAATCCACATTTTCCTTGTGTCCATTGATCGTCCGGCAAAGGCATAATACCGATATCAATTTTCAACAAGTCCTGAATTTCCGTTTCTGCTTTCCAGGTAATAAACTTCATTCTTTTCAGTTTTAACTGAGGGAGCTGATCGGCTATTATTATAAATGAAACCCCGGGATATTGGCTTTCCAGTTTTTGCAAAACAGGTGCTATTACAGTAAGATATTTTAGAGTAGAATGTGAGCCTGTCCAGCCAATAACAACCTCATCACTTTCTTTATGCACATCTAAGTAAAGCGACTTATTATGATAGTTTTCCGTATCTATTGTGGTTGGATTTATTACCGCGTTTGATGTATAGTTTGATGCGAAGTGGGTCAGATATTGATTACCACAACTTACTTTATAACTCCATCTGCAAATACTAGCGACTTTTTTTCTCCATTTTAAAGTTTTTAAAATCCAGGATTCATTCTCACGGTCTGTGAGCCAAATAGCATCATCAAAATCATAGATTATTTTTTTTCTCAGTACGTTCGCCAGTAGCCATTCGAAAATAGGAGGGCCTATAGGTGTGGCCTCACGATGAATGAAGATGAAATCACAAGAAGTAGCCAAAATAAGGGCGTGAACCCTTTTTATTAAGCCTTTTAATAATGCCCATACTTTTTCAAAAGCATTGCCTGTAGCATAAAAAAGTTGCCACTCGCGTGAGTTAAAAAAACTCTGAACCTGCCACTGATAATCCTTTTTTTCAAGGATTTGGAAGTATTGTTCAAAGCGAAAGCGTTGGGAGGGTGATTCTTTTAATGGGTAAGGAACCAGGAAAAGAATTTTCATTTGGAAAGTAATTTAAAGCCTGTTTCAAGTTGAATCTCTTTCATAATATTCTCTAACCTGAAATCTTTTTTCATCTTCTGTTTCCTCATAACTTTACACAAAAGTGCAGAATTGAAAGCGAAGATCCGCTCATTAAAATCCGCCTCTTTATAGCTTAATGATTGAGCCAATTGAATACAGTATTGAGTCAACCGGCCGAAAATGGTTTGAGTGGAAAGAATTATGGCGCTACCGCGAGCTTTTTTATTTCTTCACCTGGCGTGATATAAAGATTAAATACAAGCAAACGGTGTTGGGTTTTTTGTGGGCAATCCTTCAACCTCTTTTTATGATGTTGATTTTTACTTTTTTCTTCGGCCGGGCACTGAATATTCCTTCCCAAAATCTCCCTTACCCAGTGTATGTATTTTCGGGATTATTAATCTGGAATATGTTTTCTGCGGGGCTAACCAGTGCCTCCAACAGTATGGTAAACAATGCTCTGATTATTAAGAAAATTTATTTTCCACGATTGATTATACCTGTCTCAGCCATATTGGTTGCTTTATTCGATTTCTTGATGGCCTTCATTTTATTCATAGGGATATTACTTTACTACCAACAACCGGTGAGCTGGCTGTTTATCTTGATATGGCCACTTTCTTTATTGGTAGCAATGGTGGCTACTTTAGGTCTGGGTGCATGGCTTGCAGCACTTAATGTGAAATATCGCGACTTCCGTTATGTGATTCCTTTCCTGGTGCAGGTTATGTTTTTTTTAACTCCTGTGATTTATCCCATTTCAATGTTGAATTACCCTGTATTAAAATATTTGTTGGCATGTTCGCCCATGTTTGCAGCAGTAGAGTTATTTCGATTTCCGCTGACAGGTTTGTTACCAGACCCAATCTTCATGGCATTAAGCCTGACATCTGGATTATTGTTTTTAATTGTGGGCATTCTTTATTTCAAACGCACGGAAGATTTCTTCGCTGATTTTGCCTGATATGAAACCGATTTTAGAAGTTCAGCACATTGGCAAAAAATTCAGGATTCAGCACCTGGCAGGTGGCTATCTGAGTTTGCGCGAACGAATGGTAAATGCATTAAAGTTTCAAGACAATGAAGTAGAGGACTTCTGGGCGTTGAAAGATGTTTCATTTGAAGTGCAACCGGGAGAATCCATTGGTATCATTGGTCGCAATGGAGCCGGAAAGTCTACGTTGTTAAAAATACTTTCAAAGATTACACCCCCTACTACCGGTAGAATTATTTCCCGTGGACGTATTGCCAGTTTACTCGAGGTAGGCACTGGCTTCCATCCGGAGTTAACCGGTCGCGAAAACATTTTTTTCAATGGCTCTTTGCTAGGAATGAAGCGAAAGGAGATTGAAAGCAAATTTGATGAGATAGTAGATTTCAGTGGTGTTGAAAAATTTCTGGACACACCGCTCAAGCATTTCTCCAGTGGTATGCAGTTAAGACTTGCTTTCGCGGTGGCTGCTTTTCTGGAGCCCGAGATTTTAATTATTGATGAGGTGCTTGCCGTGGGCGATGCAGAGTTTCAGAAGAAGTGCCTCGGAAAAATGGAAGATGTGAGTAAAAGCGGCAGGACCATTTTATTTGTGAGTCATCAGTTGGGTATGGTGAGCCAGCTATGTAAAAATGCGTTGCTCTTAGAAGGTGGTAATATCGTGCAAATAGGAAGGGCAGAGGAGGTTATTAACTCATATACGCGGAGCTACAGCAGCAATAATGTGTTTGTAAATGAATTAACCGATCAGAATAAGGTTTATTCTATTAATTCGGTAAAGCCTTTAAATGCCCGAATGGAAATAACTTCGAATTTCGCACACAATGAATTAATAACACTCGAAGTAATTTTTAGCGCAAAACAAAATCTTCTTAATACCAATTTACTGATTGCTGTAAATAATAAAAATGGTCAAAGAATATTCTCGGCAGATAAAGCACTAAATGATTTAATTACTGTTCAAAATCAAAACAGAGTGCTGTTAAGAATCCCCAGCGAGACACTGACTCCAGGTTCCTATTCTTTTTTTGTTGCTATTCATTGCCCTAACACCATGAGCTATGATTCGAAAGATTTAATTTGTCCGTTTACAGTATTTGACAACGGCTCTGCGTTTGTACAATATGAGAATAAGTGGTTTTATGGAGATGTGTTTGTAAAGTGTGAGTGGGAATTTTTCAGCATTTGATTTTATGTGGAGAAACAGAATCAAGGCATTTTCATATTTCTCACCTTCAGAGATTTTTCAATTGCTGATTGGAAAATTATACTCAGGTTTTAAATATGAAAATTTTGAATTGCTACAAGACACAGAGAGTAAATTGAACCTTATCATTTCTAATTCATTATCCTTTAAAATTGAAAATGAACTCATAAATTTTATTTATCCGATACATGGAAAGAATTATAGTTTTAGTTTAAGGCTTGCTGGCAGCGATGTATTTGTTTTTAATCAGGTAATACTTTCTCGCGAATATGAATATGCGATTGAATTATTCAGAAGGCGTTTCAATGTTATGCCCCGGGTTATTGTAGATGCTGGCGCTAATATCGGCATGACTATTATTTATTTTAAAGCATCAAATCCCGAATCGCATATCTGGGCATTAGAGCCGGATGATGATAATTTCGAAATGGCCAGGAAAAACATTGAACTTAATTCCCTTCCATCAATTATCCTCAATAAAGCAGCCCTTTGGCCAACCAAGCAACGTTTGCAGCTTGTAAATGATTTCAGAGATAAAAAAGATTGGTCACTAAGAGTGGAGGAAAGCAAGGACGGAAATATTTCATCTTTTACTCCAGGCGAAATTATTTCGCAGCTTGGATCTGAAATTGATTTTTTCAAGATCGATATTGAGGGAGGAGAATCTAATCTTTTTAGTTCATCTTCTGATTTAAGTTGGTTAACGTCAGTAAAAATGATTGCCATGGAAATTCATGATGAAATATCACCCAGAGAAAAAATTATTAATGAGTTAAAAAAATTCAACTTTGATATAAGTCATCAGGGAGAATTGGTTGTGGGTGTCAATACTTTAATGAAGATCTGAGTAATTAGGTTATGAATTTCACTAATAGAATTATAAAGATACTTGATACTCCAATTTCAAGGGGCTTGTTAAAGCAGTTGATTTATATAGGATATAAACGGAAAGGAATAAAAATTGAAGGAGTTCAAGCTCATATTCAATTTAATGCCTGGGAGTTTAGAATAGAAGGAGTCAGTTATCTTAGTTCCGGGCCTGGTTGGGTGTATGAATACGGATATCTCTTAGATCAGTTGAAAGCACTATCAGGACATGCCTATTTACCAAAAGCAGGTGATGTTGTTTTTGATATTGGTGCAGGCGTAGGTGAAGAAACAATAATTTTTTCAAAACTGGTGGGTGATACCGGAAAAGTATTTTCGATAGAGGCTCATCCTCGAACATTTAAGGCTTTGGCTTATTTGGTTGAGGTGAATGGATTGAGTAATGTATTTCCAGTAAATGTTGCGTTCTCGAATGAGAAGGGGGCTGTAGAAATCGATGATTCTGAGAATTCTTTGGCCAATTCAATTCTACCCTCTACAAAAGACAAATCCTTTAAGGTTACTGCGGTCACTTTTGACGAATTCGTTTCAGCTAATCAAATCAAATCCATCGATTTGGTTAAGATGAATGTAGAAGGTGCTGAGCAGTTAATAATTAAAGGAATGATAAATTCTCTGTCAATAATAAAGCATCTTGCGATCTCCTGTCATGATTTTCGATACAAAAATGGAGAGTCTGAGTTTTTCAAGACAAAGGAAATAGTGTTGGAATTCCTTCGCTATTATGACTTTATTATAAGCACTCAGGATACGAAGGATTATATGGTGGATGATTATGTCTATGCTACTAACCCTCGGGCATTGTAACAGGATACATTAATTTAATGCAAAAGGATCGAGTCATTTTTTTAAGTTCAAAATATCCATACTCTAAAAAGGACTGGTCTGGAATACCTTTTTTTTTAAATCAATCCTTGAGTGAGGTATACGAAGTAGAACATGTTTCACTTCCGAAATTTAAATTCTTAAAACGGCTGGGACATTATGCAAACAGAATGGTGGTTTTGGTTACACAAAAAAAGTATGTGTTTGACTACGGTATCGTTATGGCAGTGCTTTATGGATTCACTGGTTCATGGAAGTTAAGAAATAGACGTGGTATTAAATTTATTTTCTCGCCTGCGGGATTGACCGAAACCGCCTTTATTAAATCAGATATACCGATTGTAACTTATGGTGATTGCTCTGCATTGCAGTTGATTGACTATTATCCTGAATTAAAAGGTGTTTGCGCACTGTCGCGATGGGAAATAAGAACAGTTGAAAGAAATGCATTCAAGCGGTCTTCGGTTTCAATATTTTCTTCAGTCTGGGCGTGTGATTTTGTTAAGCGTGAGTTTAGTAAAACATGCAAGAGTATACCATTCGGTTCAAATATTTCTAATTCACTAGAAGTACATAAGCCTAAGTCTTTGAATGATCAGGTTTGTAATTTGTTGTTTATTGGTGTGGATTGGATGCGAAAGGGTGGCGACACCTTATTAAAAATTCATGAAGGCTTGATCCAAAAGGGAGTAAATTCCAGGCTAACTATTGTTGGCACATCAATACCAGATGAATGTGCAGTGCCGGCTGAGGTGAGTGTTATTGCTCATCTGGATAAAAGTAAAAAGGAGGGTGAAACTATTTTTCAGTCATTGCTGGATGACGCCAGCTTTTTTCTGTTACCTACTTTGGCAGATTGCACTCCTGTTGTAATTGCAGAAGCGTATTCATTTGGCTTACCAGTTTTAGCAACAAACACAGGAGGTATTTCTTCAATGGTTTTTGAAAATGTAACTGGTTTTTTATTTAAAGAAGGTGATGTGGATGGCTATGTTAATAAGATTATTTACTTGTTGAATAACGATTTGGTTTATTCACAAATTTCAGAAAGATGCCTTGCATATCACCAAAGTACATTTAATTGGAAAGCATGGGTAACGAGTTTCAATGAAATAATTTCACCAATTTTGACCGATGATAATAAATAATGGCTACGATATTATTTTATACGTCCATTAAAACGCGTGTTCGCGATCAGGAATCACTCATGGTGGAATTTGTTCGCAGGGGGCATAAAGTTTTTTTTCTGAATCAGCAACCCAACCCATATTTGAAATCCATTTGCGAAACAGTTGGTGTGAAATATCTTGAGGTTAAAAATATATCAGTTAAAAGTACAGTGCTGAGAACATTTTATTATTGCCTTCAACTTATTTCATTCATCTGGCGAAATAATATTAATGTTGTATATAGTCATTTAGAGCCCGCCAATTTTATTGCTGTTGTTGCGCAGTTCTTCGTCAAAGCAAAGGTGATTGTTGTCAGGCACCATCATGATTTGGCAGAACTCGCTGGCTTCGCACGTGATTTTTCATACCGACTTACATATAGATTAGCCCGAAAGATAATTGTGGTTTCGGAGCGAACTAAAAATTACATGATCAGTAAGGAGGGCATTTCTGAAGAGAAAATTTATACAGTTAACCTTGGATACGACTTTTCGGTTTTTGGTCAAGCTGATGATATGAAGGCGAATAATATCAAAACCCAATTGAATGGAAAAGTCAAGCTGATTACAGTTGGTCGACTGGATAAATATAAGCGCCCTGATGTTTCAATTGAATTACTTAAGAAACTTAGGGATTCTGGTATAAAAGCACACTTATTTTTGTTGGGAACCGGTGAGCTGCATAATAATTTGATCGAGCTGGTTACTAAATATCAATTGGAAGCTCATGTTGAATTTCTTGGTTATGAGAATGATGTGCTTACTTATCTCAAGGCTTCAGATTGGTTGGTTCATCCTTCAATTTCAGAATCGAGCTGTGTAGTTGTAAAGGAGGCAGGTATAGTGGAACTTCCTGTTATTGTTTGCAAAGGTGTCGGTGATTTTGAAGAATATCTTACCAATGGTGTTGATTCTTTTATTATTTCACCTTCACATTACTGTGAAGAGGCATTTGAAATAATAGTTCGAAATACTAATCATGAAAGTAATCAGCTATTGGGAAAAGCTCTTAATCAGGTGGTAATTAACAGGTTTCATATTTCTAAAGTAATTGATAAGTATGCGCTTTTCACCAAGGATTGATTAATTGAATCACCAATGAATCAGAAAGTAATTTTAATGATTATTCCCAATCTGAATTTTGGTGGAGCCCAACGGGTATTTTATAATTTATCTGTTGAGTTGTCCAAGCATTATAAGGTTGTTGAGTGTGTTTTTAATTTTGATTC
>JALOMN010000364.1 GCA_025455445.1 Cyclobacteriaceae bacterium | reverse complement strand
CCAAAATATTGTTCCGCCACACCATAGCCCCAATCGCGGAAAGCGCCCTCAGTAAACTTCATGATGTTGCCCTTGTGCACCAGCGTAACAGACTTTCTGTTAAACTTAATTGCATACGCAATCGCGCTATGGATCAGGCGCACACTGCCGCTATAGCTCACCGGCTTGATACCGATTCCTACATTCACATCGGTCTTGACATCGGTTGCGCCAACCATCTTCCAGAACTCTTCTGATTTCTCTTTGGTATTAAAGCGAATCTTGTTGTATTCTTTCGGAAATTCTTTTGCCAGGAAGTCCAGTACCTTTTGTGCTTCGGGTGTGCCTGGTGCAAACTCAATACCGGCATAAATGTCTTCCGTATTTTCGCGGAAGATTACCATATCTACCGCTCCCGGATTTTTTACCGGTGAAGGAACACCTGTATACCAGCGCACCGGACGCAAACACACATATAAATCAAGAATCTGACGCAAGGCTACATTCAATGAACGCATACCACCACCTACTGGCGTTGTAAGCGGACCTTTAATACCAACCAGGTATTCACGAAACGCATCAAGTGTTTCATCCGGAAGCCAGTTGCCGGTTTTTTTAAAGGACTTTTCACCCGCCAATACTTCTTTCCAGTTGATCTTCTTTTTGCCACCGTAGGCTTTCTCCACTGCCTTATCAAAAACCATCTGTGATGCTGACCATATATCTGGTCCTGTGCCATCGCCTTCAATAAATGGAATTGTGGGATTATCAGGAACATTCAGCAGTCCCTTGCTAATCGTTATCTTTTGTTCGCTCATTGTATGTTGATTTTTAAATTACTTGGCTTTTTAAACCGTGGCGAAATTATAAATATTCGAGTTAATTAAAACTACCGCTAATACTTCTCGTCCTGGTTGGGGAAGTCCCGCGACTTTACATCGGTGATATAATGCTTAACCGCCTCTGTGATAATTGCGTGTAAATCGGCATATCTGCGCAAAAACCGGGGTTTAAATTCTTTATTAATTCCCAGCATATCTTGCATGACCAATACCTGACCGTCCACATCCGGCCCGGCACCAATGCCTATTACCGGTATTTGCAATGTAGATGAGACCTTTTTGGCAAGCTCAGCAGGAATCTTTTCCAGCACCAGCGCAAAACAACCACACTCCTGAAGCAGGAGCGCATCTTCCATCAATTTATTTGCCTCTGCTTCTTCTTTTGCCCGCACGGTATAGGTGCCAAACTTATAAATAGACTGGGGAGTTAACCCCAGGTGGCCCATCACCGGCACACCAGCACTTAATATGCGTAAGACTGAATCTTTTATCTCGCTTCCGCCTTCCAGCTTTACAGAGTGCGCACCTGATTCTTTCATGATGCGTATGGCCGAGCGCAATGCTTCACCCGAACTTCCCTGGTAATGACCGAAAGGAATATCCACCACCACCAGTGCGCGTTTCACCGCTTTGACAACTGAAGTGGCATGATAAATCATTTGATCGAGAGTGATCGGTAATGTGGTTTCATTTCCTGCCATCACATTCGAGGCAGAGTCACCTACCAGAATCACATCCATACCCGCTCCATCTATAATTTTTGCCATGCTATAATCATACGCAGTGAGCATGGAAATTTTTTCACCACGATGCTTCATTTCCTGAAGCTGGTGTGTAGTGATTTTTTTAATGTCTTGTGCTTTGTAGGTAGACATGCTTGATTTTAAAGATCCATTCGAAGACTTGCTGATTATTTTAAATACACCGAAGCATTTTTGCCTAATACTACTTCTACATGATCGGTTAACGTGGTTGCCAACACATACCCGGTGTAAGTTGGGGTGATCGGAAAAAGTGTATTACTTCTATTCACCAATACTGCCACTTCTATTTTTTTTACTTCTGTGGATAGGAATGGTTTCATACCATAAGCTAATGTGCGCCCGGTGTTCAAGACATCATCAACCAGTACCACACATTTTTTACGAATTTCTTTTATGTCAGCATCCAGCACTACTTCGCTTTGCTGTGGAGAAAATTTATCCAATGCTACTTTTACAATCTTCACTTCCTGTTTAGAAATTTTCTTCAGCTCAGTAGCAATCAGTTTCGATAGTGCATAACCCTGACCATCAATGCCCGCAATCACAATTGATTTCTCCTTGAAATTGTTTTCATAAATCTGAAAGGCAATGCGTGTAATCTTTTTGCTTACACTTTCACTATCCAGTACACGGTTACCCGTTTCTAATGCATTCATGGTATAGGCACTACTTTACTGTCTTTAAATGTAGATAGTATTACGGTGGATTGTAGATTATCTACGACTTCGATATTCGTCATTTTTTCCAGCATCAGATTCTGATAGGCCGGAATATCCGATGCCACTACTTTAAGAATAAAATCGGCCTGACCGGTTACATGATGACATTCAACTACTTCTTCAACTTTTTCAATAGCACTAATAAACTTGGCGATATTTTCTTTATTGTGTCCTTTCAACGTAACCATTACAAATGTTGATACTCCTAACCCCACGCTTGCCATATCAATGGTAGCATGATAGCTCTTAATTATGCCCGTGTTTTCAAGTTTTTTCACTCGCTCCAATGTAGGAGCAGGAGATAAACCTATTTCCTGTGCCAGCTGGGCATTGGTGATGTTGGAATTCGTTTGCAAAATTTCCAGGATTTTGCGGTCGGTGGGGTCGAGCTTATTTTTCATCGGAATATTTTAAGGTTAATCACTATGTGAGATAGTAAAATTAAAATAAAATTCCGGCATGTTACCAATACCCAAAATAAAATTCTTGTAAAAACCCTTATTTACCGGACAATTGAAAATTTGAAATTTTCTGTCTTACCCTCCACCGAATAAGAAATAAAATACAAACCCGTGTACAACTGACTTACGTCAAGCATTACCTGATTAAGACCTTCGCGCGTGGGTGTGTACGATCGACTAAGTATCAGTTTACCGGCTGCATCGAAAATATTTACATCCATGGCTTGCCCAAGTACATTTATCCATTCGATTGTCACAACGTCCTGAGCAGGATTGGGGTAAGGTGTTAGTGATGTAAATTCATCGACTACGTTTACACATTCACGATTATCATATTTATAATTGTCAGCATTTACGTTGATTTCTGCGCAGGC
>JALOMN010000363.1 GCA_025455445.1 Cyclobacteriaceae bacterium | reverse complement strand
GACTTATTTCTTCCTTTTCGTCAGCATTTAGCATCTTTGTATCCACTTTTTAAGAATTATGGCGAATCAGGAATATAAACGATATACAATCACTTCTGCCTTACCCTATGCGAATGGCCCTAAACATATTGGTCATCTCGCAGGAGCCTATATCCCGGCCGATGTGTATGTACGGCATCTGCGTTTGCAAGACAAAGATGTAGTATTTGTCTGCGGCAGCGATGAACATGGCACAGCAATACCCAACCAGGCTTTAAAAGAGAACACCACTCCACAGGCCATCATTGATAAATACCATCAGCTGATTAAAGAATGTTTTGATAAACTGGGAATGTCGTTTGATATTTATCACCGCACCAGCGAGCAGATACATCATCAGACATCGCAGGAAATATTTCTAACACTTTACAACAAAGGACTGCTAAACGAAGAAACATCAGAGCAATATTATGATGATGAAGCCAATGTGTTTCTGGCCGATCGTTATATAATCGGTACATGTCCAAAATGCGGTCATCCTTCCGCCTATGGTGATCAGTGCGAGAAGTGTGGTACATCACTAAGTCCGAGTGAACTTATCAATCCCAAATCGACACTTACAGGAAAAGTGCCTGTGTTAAAATCAACACGGCACTGGTACCTGCCATTGGAAAATTATGAACCCTGGTTGCGCGAATGGATTTTGAAATCACATGAAGCTGACTGGAAGTCAAATGTATATGGTCAATGTAAATCGTGGATTGATGCCGGCTTGCAGTCACGCGCCATGACGCGCGATTTGGATTGGGGTATAAAAGTTCCGTTGCCGGGTGCAGAAGGCAAGGTATTATATGTCTGGTTTGATGCACCTATCGGATATATTTCAGCTACAAGGGCACTTTTTGATGAAGTGAGTTCCGGTAAATTACACTACGCAACACCTCAGCGAGATTTTAGTCAACACAAGAAAGACGACTGGAAAAAGTATTGGCAGGATAAGGAAACAAAACTGGTGCACTTTATTGGCAAAGATAATATCGTGTTTCACTGTATTATTTTTCCGATTATGTTACATGCCACTGGTGAATACATAGTGCCGGATAATGTGCCGGCTAATGAGTTTATGAACCTGGAAGGTGATAAAATGTCAACCAGCAGGGGATGGTCGATTGAGATGCATGAATATCTACACGATTTTCCGGATAAGCCAGATGTGCTGCGCTATGCATTGCTCACTAATTTGCCTGAAGCGAAAGACAGCGAGTTTACGTGGAAGGACTTTCAGGCAAAAAATAATAATGAACTTGTCGCCATATTCGGAAACTTTGTAAATCGTGCGTTGGTGCTCACACAAAAGTTTTTTGACAACAAGGTGCCTGTGCGCAGTGCGCTTCAGGATATTGATAAAAAGGTGGTTTCTGATTTAGCAGAATTTCCGGCACGAATCAGCGCTTCTATTGAATCGTATCGCTTCAGGGAAGCTACTGCACACATGATGGATTTGGCGCGAATGGGTAATAAATATCTTGCCGAAACAGAACCCTGGAAAGTTGCTAAAACGGATATGGATCGGGTAGGAACTATTTTAAACCTGGCATTGCAAATTGCAGCGAATCTTTCTGTAATGGTTGAACCATTCTTACCATTTTCAGCAGCAAAATTAAAAGCTATGTTAAATTTTAATGGCGTTCGCTGGAATGAAACTGGTTCAGCTGATTTGTTGCCCGAAAGATTGGAATTAGGACATGCTTCCTTGCTATTTGAAAAGATTGAAGATGATGTGATTGAAGCACAGATTAAGAAGTTACACGACACAAAAACAAAAATGGAACTTGAAAAACAACCGGTCACACCGGCAAAGGCAGAAATATCGTTTGATGAATTTTCAAAGATGGATATCCGCATCGGAAAAATTTTGAAGGCAGAGCGGGTGGAGAAGTCAAAAAAACTATTGAAGCTACAGGTGGATACAGGCATTGATGTGCGCACGGTAATGAGTGGTATTGCTGAGCATTTTGCACCGGAAGATATTATTGGCAAACAAGTGACCATTCTGGTGAATCTCGCTCCGCGCAAGATCATGGGAGTAGAATCGCAGGGAATGATATTGATGGCTTCTGATAAAGATGGCACATTGAGGATGCTGAATCCATCGGCTGACACATCACCGGGTTCTGTAATCAGCTAACTTTTCTAAATTTCAACAAAGAGGGTTTATCGAGCCCTCTTTTTTTGCCTTAGTCATCCTATTACTTTTTTTCAAAATTATTCATAAGGATATCTTACAAAGCCCTATATATTATTCTGAATTAGTCGAAAAGGGATAGCTTATTAAGATATTTGAAGAATTTGATTTTGGCGTTCTGCTCATCTGTTTCCTGCTTCTGATAAGCTGCCAGTGTAACCAAGGTTACATAAGCAAAATATAATCTTGACAATAATCATAGAACTCTCTGAGTATGGTCATTACCCAGGTTATACCCTTACAATACCTTTACTGCATCAACCAAAACAAATAGTCAGATGAAAAACATACTCATTCTGGGGGCAGGAACTGCCGGTTCCATGATGGCCAATAAATTATACCGCAGCCTGAACAAGGATTTGTGGAAAATTACCCTCATAGACAAAGATGAAAATCACTATTATCAGCCAGGCTTCTTATTTATCCCTTTTGGAATTTATGCGCCTGAAGATGTGATTAAGCCAAAGCGTGAGTTTATTCCTAAGGGAGTAGATTTTATCATTAATGAAGTACAGCAGATTATTAATGAAAAAAATGAAGTATTACTGAAAGATGGAGTTGTACTAAACTATGATATTCTGATTGTTGCTACTGGCACTGTGCCAGTTCCGGAAGAAACACCAGGCTTAAAAGAAGAATTGTGGTATAAAGATATTTTTGATTTCTATACGTTTGAAGGTACCACCCAACTTGCCAAGAAATTAGAAAACTGGCAGGGTGGTCGTTTGGTAATTAATCTATGCGCGATAAGGTAGAAATCACCTATGTAACTCCTGCCGCGGGTGCATTTACAAAACCAAAAGCAACAATCATGCTTAGCAAGCTACTGGAAGAAAAGCAAGTTAAGGTTATACCTGATTTCTACTTGCAACGTGTAGATAACGAACGCAAGGTGATTATATCATACGATGAGAAGGAAGTGCCATTTGACTTACTGGTTTCCATTCCGGTTAACAAAGGAGATCAGGTTATTGAAAACAGTAATTTAGGTGATGAGGATGGATTGAATTTCGTGCCGACCGACAAGCACACACTGCAATCCAAGAAGTATGAAAATATGTTTGTGATAGGCGATGCTACCAATGTGCCTGCTTCTAAAGCAGGATCAGTAGTTCACTTTGAAGCAGAAATACTAATCGAAAATATTTTGAGCTACATCAATGGTCAGCCATTGGAAGCTAAATTTGATGGTCACGCCAATTGCTTTATAGAAACGGGTCATGGCAAAGCTACTCTTATCGACTTTAACTATGACACTGAGCCACTGCCCGGAAAATTTCCTTTTGCAGGAGTAGGCCCTATGGATTTATTAAAAGTGACAAGAGCAAATCATTATGGCAAGCTTGCCTTCAAGTGGGTGTATTGGCACATGCTAATAACTGGAAAAAAACTTCCGGTAAGCACCCACATGTCAATGAGCGGAAAACTAGTAGAGAATTAATCAATCAACCCTAACCAATTTATATATGGAAACTTTAGTAAAAACCTTAGCCACGGTAGAAGTAAATGCCGAGGGTTATTTAAAAAACATGAATGAATGGACTCCGGATATTGCAAGAGAAATTGCAGCCAAGGAAAACATCAACTTAACTGAAAAGCATTTTGAAGTACTCAATTGGTTGCGTGCAAAGCAAACCGAAGGAGTTGCACTAAGTATGCGTAAGTTAGGTAATTCAGGTCTGGTGGATATCAAGCAGTTTTATGCACTGTTTCCAGGAGGACCATTGAAAATATCAAGTAAGATCGCAGGCATACCTAAACCAGCAAGCTGTATATAATCAGCACAATTACTTAATCAGATTATTTAACCTTAAAAAAATTTAGTCATGCAAGATGTATTAGAAAGACCGGTTAATCAAGTAGAAGAAAAACCTGTCAATAGCGATAAAGGCAAATTGAAAAAAGTATTGATCATTTGCTCTAAAGGAAAACTGGAAGACGTATATGCCGCATTAGTGATGGCTAATGGTGCATTGATGGAAGGCATTGAAGCAAAGATGTTCTTTACCTTTTTTGGATTGGAAGCAATAACAAAAAAGAGTGCCGACCATCTTCATACTGCCACAGTTGGAAATCCGGCATTCATGCCAGGTTTACCCACTATGGTAGCAGGATTGCCAGGCTTTGAAGCATTCGCTTCCTACATGATGCAAAAAGAAATGGATAAACTGGACATGCCCCATGTAACAGAGTTTATTCAAATGATTGAAGCAGGTGGTGGTGAAATTTATGCGTGCAAGTTAGCGGCAGAAATGTTCCACCTGAAACAAGAAGATTTATTGGATGAAGTAAAAGGAATAATCACAGTGGGTGATATGTATGCCCTTGCCGAAGGGGAAGGAACACAGATCATTTTCATCTGATTGGTTTGGTTGATGTTGTTTAGGCCGGCTCTGGCTTTGTCAGGGTCGGCCTTTACTATTTAGTCAGGGTATCTCCATTTTTTAAGTGAAGTAGATTTATGCCAATTCATTCATTAACTTACCATAGTGAACTTCAAACATAACCTTATGAAGCAGGCTTTGCCGCTTATTTTCCAGGTATTGATAGTATATTCAATATCGATTATCAATGATCTGCCGCAGGCACTGAGAGATACAGAGGTTCACTAAGAAATAAGTAGATTGAAAAAATATCACGTATGAACTTTAAACACGTATCGGGGGCTTTATCGATTTTGATTTCCTGCGCTTTATTCACACAGTGTGCTGAAAAGAAAGAGACTATATTTCGGCATGATATCGCTTCAGGCAATACTCCATGGTCAGCCAAACCAGCAGGTAAGCCTGCAACTCAATTTACATTTGCAGTCATTGGTGATTTGAATAGTGGCGAACGAGCCGGAGTGTTGGAGGTTGCGGTAGAGCAACTTAATTTACTTCGCCCAGAGTTTATATTGAGCATTGGCGATTTAGTAGAAGGAGGTACGGTAGACACTTTGCAACTTAAAAAGGAATATGAACATTTTGACGAAAGGGTAGGAAAG
>JALOMN010000362.1 GCA_025455445.1 Cyclobacteriaceae bacterium | reverse complement strand
TCATGACTGATTTGGTTATTGAAAAATCCTTCTTCTATCATCGGGGCCAACAGCGGTGTTGCCAGTGACTGTAAAATAATTCCCTTGTTTGCCTCCTGAATTTTACGTGCATAAATTCCGGATTGCACGGTGCGCTTGGTGCCAATCAGTCCTACTTTTTTTCCTCCAAAGTGTTCGGTCACCAACTCTACCATTGGGTCGATCACGTTAATGATGTGTGCATCCTTGCGGACATATTCTTTTAATAATTCATAGGCTGCAGAACTGGCGGAGTTACAGGCAATCACAATTACTTTACAACCTCTTTTTAAAAGTATGTCGGCAATCTTGATTGAATAAGCTTGTATGGCCGCCTCCGATTTGTCACCGTAAGGTAAATGGGCAGTATCGCCAAAATAGATGAGGCTTTCGTGGGGCAATACTTGTTTTATTGCCTGAGCTACAGTGAGGCCACCAATGCCACTATCAAAAATGCCGATTGGTGCAGAAGGGTTTTTATCCATGAAGTTCAAAAATAGCGGCTGTGAATGGGAATTTTGTAATATTGCACCGAAACTTTAAAACCCACCATGTCATGGCAAATAACCTGCTAAAAGGAAAGAGAGGAATCATATTTGGTGCATTGGATGAAAATTCAATTGCCTGGAAAACAGCCCTGAAAGTAAAAGAAGAGGGTGGTTCATTTACGCTAACCAACGCACCGATAGCGATGCGTTTGGGAACAATCAACCAACTTGCCAAAGAATGCAATGCAGAAGTAATTCCTGCTGACGCTACCTCTGAACAGGATCTTACCAACTTATTCAGCAAGTCGATGGAAGTACTGGGCGGCAAACTCGATTTTGTTCTGCACTCTATCGGCATGAGCCCCAACATCCGCAAAGGCAAAGAGTATGGAGATATGAACTATGATTGGTACTTGAAGACGATTGATATCTCAGCACTTTCATTTCATAAAGTTTTGCAAACATCAGAAAAGCTGGACGCCATGAATGAATGGGGTTCCATAATTGCCTTAAGTTATATTGCCGCACAGCGCGCATACCCTGATTATACCGATATGGCACAAGCGAAAGCGATGCTTGAGTCAATTGCGCGCAGTTACGGCCAGCGCTATGGCACAAAAAAGAAAGTAAGAGTAAACACCATTTCACAATCACCTACCAAAACTACTGCGGGCACAGGCATTTCAGGTTTTGATGTCTTCTTTGATTTTGCACAGATGATGTCGCCATTGGGCAATGCCACTGCAGAAGATTGCGCCAATTATTGCGTGGCAATGTTCTCAGACTATACCCGCATGGTAACCATGCAGAATCTGATGCATGATGGAGGGTTCTCCAGCTCGGGTATCACCAATGAATTGATTGAAAGATTATCTAAATAGTTGATAGTGGTTGTTAGTTGTTTGTAATTCGCGATTGACTAACAACCTGCCTTCCCTAAACTTGCGGGAGGCATCTACCAACTAACAACAAAGAACAAACAACTATAATGGTTGCTTTTCCGCACTGCAAGATTAATCTGGGCCTTCATGTAATTGCTAAACGTGAAGATGGATATCACTCTATCGAAACGTGTTTTTACCCGGTTCCCTGGACTGATATTTTAGAAATAATACCTTCTTCCGAATTTTCATTTACTACTACGGGTGCAGTGATTGCCGGACGAGAGGAAGATAATCTTTGCATTAAAGCCTATAAGCAGTTAAATGAAAATTTCAATATCGGAAACGTAAAGATTCACCTTCATAAAGTATTGCCGATGGGCGCAGGATTGGGTGGAGGCTCGTCTGATGCTGCCTATACCTTGAGAGTATTAAACACCCTATTTAAGTTGCAATTAAGCGTTTTGCAATTGCGCGGGTACGCAGCTCAACTTGGCAGTGATTGTTCTTTTTTCATAGAAGATAAACCGATGATCGGCAGCGGAAGGGGAGAGATTCTTTCGCCCGCGGGCATAAGTTTAAAAGGATATTACCTGGTATTAATAAAACCAGACATACACGTTTCTACAGCAGAAGCGTATGCAGGAGTGAAACCTAAAGCACCCGCACACCCTGTAACTGATCTATTGAAATTAGCACCTGCAGAATGGAAATCAATGCTGAAAAACGATTTTGAAGATTCTGTATTTGCCCGGTATCCGGGTATTGAGGTAATAAAAAAGGAACTTTATAGGCAAGGTGCCCTCTATGCAAGTATGAGCGGTTCAGGATCTTCAGTATTCGGAATATTTAATTCGCCTGTGAATATTGCGAAGCAGTTTGAAGGTATGCACTCGTGGTCAGGACCACTAACTTGATTTTTCTACTCTTCTTTTCAGCACGGGATAGAGCGCCACAGCACTCAAAATGATAATGGTGCCGATGTAGAAATTTAATCCCATTACCTCTTGCTCGCCAAAAATAAGTAGCGCCAGTGTGATGCCATATACTGGCTCAAGATTTAATGCAAGTTGTATGAAAAAGACAGAAAGCTTTTTGGTGAGATTAATGGCTACTGAATAGGCATATACTGAGCATACCCATGCCATGATGGCGATGTAAATCCAATCACTCCACGTAGGGATTAAATGTAAGATGCCATCTTCAGCCCAGGTGTTTTTATAAAAGGGCATGCATATGAGAATAAACAAACAGGCGCTTGCCATTTCATAAAATGTGATAGTATGTGCGTTTACACGCACCACCAGCTTCGCGTTAATCACACTGAACAGCGCGGCAGTTAAACCAGAGAGAATGCCTAAAAAAAGGCCAAGCGGATATTGAAAATTATCTGCGAAGATGATGTATAGTCCGATGATTACTATTATGCCTAATCCAATCTCCATTACTTGAATTTTTTTTCGCTTTGCGATTGGTTCAAGTATAGCCGCCCAGAAAGAGCAGGTTGCGAATCCAACCAGGCTGGTAGAAGGATTGGAGATGCGGCCAGAACCAAAAAAGGTAAGCCAATGTATGGCCACAATAATTCCGGTGAGAAGAATTTTAATTAAATCAACTTTATCAACAGCAAACTTTCCACGGAGCATGAATATCAACGCAGCCATACCTGCTGCAGCCAGCAGTGTGCGATAGAAAACCATTTCAACTGCTGGTATCGAAACCAGTTTGCCTAACACCGCAGTAAAGCCCCAAAGA
>JALOMN010000361.1 GCA_025455445.1 Cyclobacteriaceae bacterium | reverse complement strand
ATAGTGAAATCCGTTTGAGGAACAGAGTAAATACCCACATTTTTGGTAATTGAACTTACACAGCCGTTAGTTCCGGTGGCATTTAACGTTACCGGATACTGACCATAAGTAGTATAAACCTGAGCAGGATTTTGAAGTGCACTTGTGTTGCCATTACCAAATTGCCATAGATATGCACTAATCGCGCCTGAAGATTGATTTGAAAAGACAACCTCTTCCCCTTCACATTTTCCGGAATAGGAAAACGCTGCCACCGGACCGACTTGCACATTGGCAATAGTTTGAGTCGATTCATCGGAGCAACCTGGTATAGAAGTTTTTAATTTAATCTGCTGATCACCCTGCGAGTTAAATGCATATGCCAGATCACGACTAGTAGATTTTAAAACATCGTTGACGCGCCACTCATAAGACAGATTACCATCGAAATTATCAACTGTGTTATTGGTGAAGGTGAATTGATTGTTGGTACAGATTAATCCTGTGGGTGAATCAAACAAGGCAACAGGAGGATCGTAGATTTTGATTTTCTTTTCTACGTAGTTGTTGCAGCCGTTTTCAGCTTGCACATTTAATTGCACCGTATAGTCGCCTGCGGTTGAATACTGATGAGTGGGGTTTGATAATGATGAAGTTTGGGAGTCACCAAAGGACCATTGGTATTGTTGTAAGTTTTGGTCCGATTCAGAAGTAAAATTTACAGAAGCAATTAGACAAACTCCCTCAGAAATAAAATTTACCGAAGGTGCCGTTTCACTCGTAACCACCAACTCTTTGGAATTATTTACTACAACACCACCAGATTCGCCTCGCAGCGTGATGTCGGAAATGGAAGATGAATTAAAATTTATCAATGGGGGATTTTCTCCCTCATAATACGGCACGTTAACCTGACTGCAGGATTTATTAAAATTGATAACGTATAAAGTGCGAGATGTGATAGGAAGTGTAAAAGCTTTCCAGTTACCCTTCTCATAAAAAACGCTAAGCGGTAACGTTGGCCCATACGGAGTATTTAAAATATCGGATGACTCCACCGCACTGAACAGCGTATTTCGCTTGAACTGTATGCGATGAATTGACCCTCCATAAGCCATTGCCAATAACGCATTTTCCTTGCCCCAGTGCACAAGCGCAATCTTTACAGGATTATTAATTACCGGCAAATTGCTTGTGATGTCATTGACCACCGCGGGACCATTTAGTCCAGTAGTAAATTCAAGAGAATGAAAAGTGTTGTTACTATATGATCCTACAATACCTCTCCAGTTTCCATCTTCATATTTTTGGATACTAAAACCATATGGATTACTTGAGCCGGTAATTGGTGTTAGTTGAAAAGATAAAGGTTCATGATTTGTAATTACCGCACCAAGGTTTGCACTTACCACACTATTCGAACCAAAATTCAACGCTAATAAAAAATAGTCGTTTCCATCTTTGGCAATTTCAATTTCTACAGGGGCGTTAAGATGAGTCAGAAAATTAATTTCAATTGCAGACGGATCGTTCAGAAGTGACGTTCCAAAATCCAATCGGAACAGTTTACTATTTCCGGTACTTGCAATAAAGCCAAACCAATTGTTTGATACCTGTAACAGATTTATTGCCTGAGGACTTGATAATGTAAGACCCGAAGGCAAATTTACTTTATGGATAACCGGTTTATTATTAAGGCTTAAACCAAAATCAAACCGAAATAATGCATTAGTTGAACGGTCTATAATAAAGCCATAATAAGAACCCTCATCCGCTACTATTTTAATGCCAGCAGCCTGATCTATTTCTGCAAATTGATAAGAAGAAAAAGATTGAACCGGTTCTAATAAATCACCTTCACAAAAGTCCCATTGAAAATTATAATACTCACTGCCCGAAGTGTTTTCAAACTTTACACTTTCAGCTGAACATACCTGAGCGGGATAAGAAAAATCCAATACCTGCGCAAACAAAAAAGTTTGAGCAAACATTAGTACGAATATTATCCGGTAAACCACGATTCTGATTTATTTAAACAATACTGAATTATATAAATCGCGTAAGCGAAAGCTGGTTTTTTCAAGGCCAAATTTTTCCCGTGAACGAATTCTTCCCTCCACTGAAAAGCTTTCTCTTAAGACTTCATTTGTTGCCAATGATAACATTGCTTCCGCCATTTCATCTATATTTTTGTTCTTGACCAACCATCCGCTTTCCATATTGTCGATTATTTCAGCCGGCCCGCCACAATCAGTTGCTATCAAAGGTCTGCCAAAATACAATGCCTCAAGACAAGTAATTGAGAAAGATTCTGATTCTGAAAAATTTAATACGATATCAGCATGCTTATATTCCCTTTCTACGTCATCGGTAAATTCAGCCCACTCAATTTTTTCTGCAATGCGAAGTACTTCAGCTCTCCTTTTTAATTTTTCTTTATATATCCTGTTTTTTTTCAGGCCCATATCACTTCCCACAAACCGCAATTTCCAACCTGGCAATGCCAAATGAATTTTTGCAAAAACCTCAAGGGCGTAATTCTGTCCTTTACCTTCCATGATATTTGAAAGATAGAGGAAAAACTTAGCAGGTTGATTCTGTGGCATTTTGAAATCCGGATATCTTTCCCCGATTGGTAATTCATTATGAACCAATACCAGTTTAGGATGATCTGGCAGCATATTTTTTAAGCTTTGCGAAACAACTACAATATAGCTTGCATACCGCAGGTGCAGCTGAAACCAAAAATTGAACAACCATTTCGGGAACCTGTTGGGCATGAAGCGTATGTGACACAAATAGGGAACTTGCACTCCCGCAAACCGCAGTAACACCGGCAAAAGATTATACAGGTCATTTACATGAATTAATGAAATTCTTTCGCGTCTCACAATTCCGTATAGACGAATTGAGTTAAGCGCTAATAAAGGAAGATAAAATACGAGGGATAAAAATCGTTTACTGATTTCAAGCATCGGTAACTCGTGAATGGTGGTTAACCCTAATTTTTCAACCCAGGATCTTCCGCGTGATTTTTTTGGTAGAATAAACTGAAAATCGAAATATTCGTTTAAGTCATAGGCCGTTCGTGTGATCGATTTCAATGCACCAGTCACTTCAATGCTATTCTCTATTACCAGAATACGCGGTTTTGAAATATCGGAAGTT
>JALOMN010000360.1 GCA_025455445.1 Cyclobacteriaceae bacterium | reverse complement strand
TCGGCTTTGTATTGCACATACACCAACCCTTTCGCCCCAATCTGTGGCTTCTTTACAAACTCAGTCAGTTCATCTAATTGCTTGCGGGTATATTCCGCACAACCTTTTGCACAGATACCTACCACCAGCTCTGCACTATCAAACACCTGGAATCCTTTTCCTTTTGCCACGTCATTCAGTTCTACAAACTTCATTTCAAAACGCGTGTCGGGTTTGTCTGAACCGTAGTACTTCATCGCATCGGCATAATTCATATGCGGCACAGAAGGCATGTCAATTCCTTTCACAGTTTTGAAAAGGTGACGCACCAAACCTTCGAACGTAGAAAGAATATCTTCCTGTGTGATGAATGCCATCTCACAGTCTATCTGTGTAAACTCAGGCTGACGGTCGGCCCGCAGGTCTTCATCGCGGAAGCATTTTACAATCTGGTAGTATCTGTCGAAACCAGAAACCATCAGCAACTGCTTGAACGTTTGTGGTGATTGCGGCAGGGCATAAAACTCTCCGGGATTCATGCGTGACGGCACTACAAAGTCGCGCGCACCTTCCGGTGTAGATTTTATTAATACCGGTGTTTCTACTTCTATAAAATTCAACCCATCCAGATAGATGCGGGTTTGCTGCGCCATTTTATGACGAAGCTGCAGATTTTCGCGCACGGTATTTCTCCGTAAATCCAGGTAACGATATTTCATTCTGATGTCATCGCCACCATCGGTATTTTCTTCAATGGTAAAGGGAGGAACTTTTGAGGTGTTAAGAATTTCCAAGGAGGTAACCTTTATCTCGATATCGCCCGTAGGCATTTTATCATTTTTTGATAAGCGTTCCACCACGGTGCCTTTCGCCTCAATTACATACTCTCTGCCAAGAGTGCGTGCTGCCTGAATTAATGAAGTACTGGTCTTTCCCTCTTCAAGAAACAACTGGGTAATTCCATAACGGTCGCGGAGGTCTATCCATATCAGGCTGCCTTTGTCGCGGGTTCGTTGCACCCAACCGGTAAGCGTAACTTCTTTATTTACATCATTGATTCGCAGTTCACCGCACGTATGAGTTCTTAGCATGTTAAAATCATTAAATTTGGGCACGCAAATTAATAAAGGTTATACGTTATACATGAGCCTTCAATCAATTTCGTTTTTAATTACTATGAGAAGACTATTGCTATCGTTTGCTATTATAGGCTTGTTTGCCTTTTCGCCATCCAAATTAGTAAAAACCAAGATTGCTGAGGGAATGACTGTTTCCATACCCTCTGAACTGGCACCCATGTCGGAGGATGATATCATTACCAGATATCCATCGGTGCGGGCTCCATTGGCAGCTTTTACAGATACTAACAGGGTACTGGATTTTAGCGTGAATATTTCGGCTACCCAGTGGCCCGATAACAACCTGGAGATGGCCAGCAAATTTTTTAAAGCAGGTATTACCAACCTATATGATCGGGTAGATTTTATCTCAGAAGGAATACATACCGTACATAAACAGCAGTTTATCTTTTTTGAATTTGAATCCCGTGTCAATGGAAGTAAAATGGCGTTGGGTGAACAACAACCTATCTTCCGATATACGTACATTCAATATCTGATTCAACCTAACCGTACATTGGTGATTTCTTTTAATTGCCCCAAAGCACTGCGTGAAGACTGGCAGAAGACTGCACACGATATTATGAAGAGTGTTAAAATAAAATAAAAGTGCTGCGCCTGACGACCATTTTTAAAGGCATTAGTATCATCCTGTTTTCCTTTGCGGGAATGACTTTCTATGAGTCATGCTGTGGCATACCTGATTTTCCGTATTATGAAATTGAAGGTATGGAAGCAAGTGTGCGCAACACTACGCTGGCTGCGCAGGATACATTAAAAATACAGTTAGTGAATCAGCGATTTAAATACCTGGCAAATTCACATTCGATCTTTACAAGCGCCTTTGCCTGGACATGCGATTCAGACGGATATATGGGGCCAAAATATAAATACACAGAATTAAAAATTACCAGCGATCAGGCCTTTGACGATGCACATCCGGCAGGAGCCAATCTCAATGAATTATTTTATATAACCTCTGAATATAAAGAAAGACTCTTGCTCAGTAGTTATGCGAATCAGGATTCGGTAATTCAGAAAGTAGCACATGGATATTTTCAATTGGAAACTACGCGCAAGCCAGGTTCTAATGGTGACTTTGAATTTCTGATTCAGTTTACGAATTCAAAGAATAATCGAGTTACGGTAAAAACTCCACTGATTAATTGGAATTAGGCCGATGGACTTATACACACCCGAGTATTTCATGCGTGAAGCGCTTAAGGAAGCACACAAAGCACTCGATCTTGGTGAGGTGCCAGTGGGAGCGGTGGTAGTTTCACAGAATAAAATTATCGCACGCGCGCATAATCAAACTGAACAGCTTACTGATGCCACTGCCCATGCCGAAATGCTGGCTGTGACGGCAGCCTCTAATTTTCTCGGTTCAAAATATTTAAACGAGTGTACTTTATATGTTACACTCGAGCCGTGTGTAATGTGCGCAGGTGCATTGCATTGGGTGCAATTACAAAAGCTTGTGTATGGCGCAAGTGATGAGCAGCGAGGTTACTCATTGGCGAAAAGTCCGTTATTGCATCCCCGCACCGAAGTAGTAAAGGGGTTAAAGGCAGATGAATGCAAGGAGCTAATCCTGCAATTCTTTAAAAGACTGCGGGAGTGATAAAAAAAACAGCACTCAATCGAACCGGATTGAGTGCTGTTTTAAAGTGATAAAAATTCGGATTATGCTTCTTTTACTTTTTTGGCTTTAGCTTTATCATCGACTTTTTTGCCGTTTTTGTGCTCGCCCAGGATAATCACATCCTTTGTCATTTCATATTGTTTGGCAGCCTGCATCATAGCCTGGTGGCTATCGCGTATTAAAATGGTGCCGGTTTTTGCGCCTTTATTGCGCACTTCTAACCAAAATCCGTCTTTTTTCTTTTTTGGTAATACAGGAGGTCTTCCCATGATTGTTTGTTTTAATCGTTTATTAGGCTTTTTTAATGGCCACCTTATAAACGGGTGAGTGATTATTTTAGTTCAAGGAACACAAAGATATCAATTATGAGCCAATTTCCATTGATTTTCACTCACTTAAGATAAGACGGCAGTG
>JALOMN010000359.1 GCA_025455445.1 Cyclobacteriaceae bacterium | reverse complement strand
TGATCGCATCCAGGCCACACGAGGTAATGATTATATTTTCATTTACACTTCACAAGGAAAAAGCATCACGGTGAACACATCAAAAATTTCAGGCAAAGAAATTATCGCATACTGGTATAATCCAAGAAATGGTGAATCATCAGAGATAGGAAAATTTATAAAGAAACCACAACAGGAATTTACTGCACCGTCTACCGGTTATGGCCAGGACTGGGTGTTGGTTATTGATGATGCCGCGAAAAACTATACAATGCCCAAGTTGAATTAATAGTGTAATTCAGAGAGTTGATTTAGCGCCAATTTTAGTGTGAGAAATCATTAACTTTGAATAACAAAATTGTATACAATGAAAAATTTAGCGCCAAAAGATATCCCGCTCAGTTCGTCTTACGAATGGATTCTCAGCTCAATTTCTCCAGCTAATCCAATCAATTTCTACATGTATGATCAACGTGGCAATGATTTATATGCTTATGGTTTAGAGAATGGATCTTATGGATTCTATAAACTAGAAGGAAATAGCTGGTCGCTAATTGAAAAGGTAATTCAACGCGGAATTGATTCCAACGTAGAGAGCTTTGCAATCTATAACAATGAAATATATTACAGCTCGTGGAACTCACTATACCGGCTCGAGGATGGAGTTATGAAAGAAATCTTTACATCTCCTGTTGGGATAATTATCGAACTCATTTTCATTGACGATAAGATTCTGATATCTGGCCAAGAACTTCAATTAAATGGAAAATCTTACACCATGCTTTCCTTTAATGGCATTCAGTTTGAACCCGTATCAAACCATATCATTTATCAGGCAAAATCCATTAGACTAAAAGACAAAATTCTTTTTGCGGGTAAGCCAGGGGCAACCTATGATGGCACCAAAGTAACACCAAATAATTTTTATGGTTTATTTTTTGGTGCCGATGATGAAGGTAATATTTACGGATTCAAAGACACCCCGGATTTTTACAAAATATACAAATCGAAAGGCAACCAAATGACGCTTATAGGAGAGCCTACTTATATTTCAGTATTCAATTACAATCTCAAAAGCCTGGATCTTATAGATGAAACAAAAGTAATTTTTGGCACCGATGGTCAATCTAATGCATTCACACTTGTGCTGAACAAAAATATATGGGAGGAAGTTAAGTTACCGCAACCCAAATTTTTTCACTCGGTTGTCAATTACAATGGCAGAATATTAGCCAGCACGGAAGATGGAAATTTGCTTGAGTTGGTAAAAAAGTGAATTAACTCATGAGTCTCTATCTGATTATCATTATAAGAAGACCATTCTCAACTTAAATTTTTTTGAGTGAATTACCATTCCGTGATTGTGGCCAGGATTGGGTGCTGATGATTGACGATGCGTCAAAGAATTTCAAAAAGCCGGGTATTGATTAGTCTTTGAATTGAATGGCATAAATACCTGATTAAAATCATATCCATTTTGAAGGTGCCACCAGTTTTCGTTTGTTAATTTTATGGACTTAAAATCAGAAGCAATGAAAAATTCCATTTTCATATTCCTGCTTCTCCTGATGTTTTCCTGCGAGTTGCAGGAGATTGAGACACCCGAAGAAGTAACTCCAATAAGTTCATACAAATGGGTTAAAAGCCCTATATCTCCAGTCACCACAATTTATTTTTCACTATTTGATCAGGATGAAAATGGCAATCTTTACGGATATGGCTATGAGGTAAGTGACAGAGTTTTTTATAAGCTGGAGGGAGATAAATGGCGAGTTATACACGAAATAAAACAAGACGGAATAATTTCAAACCTTGAAAGCTTTACAGTGTATAATGATGTAATCTATTATAGTTCATTCAATAAAATATACAGAGTTGAAAACGGGTTAATGAATGAAGTTTATAGTAGTCCGAAAGGAATGATATTTTATATTAAGGCCTTTAAGGGTAAGATTCTTATTGCAGGCGAAAACCTGGATCTTAACGGAGATAATTATACGTTGATCAACTTTGATGGCAGCGAATTTCAAGCTGTCTCAAAACAATTGTTAACAAGTCGAGGCGCACAGCTTGAAAATAAAATTCTATTTACCGGCTTTCCAGGCCTTACCTACGATGGCGAAAATGTGACCTTGAACAACATCTTTGGATACATTGCTGGTGCTGATAACATGGATAATATATATGTGATTGATAAAGAAGTGAACACGTATAAGATAATACAAAAAAGAAACAATGATGCTAGACAAATAGGAGTTCAAATTACACTCTCCAGCAATGACGAATCCCTTTCCAGATTAGACTATATCGACAACACTTTTTCAGTGATTGGTAAAAATGATCTTACAGACCACCTAATAACTTTTGTACTAAATAAAAATACCTGGGAGAGGGTTGATATAGAAGACCCTTTAATCTTTAGATATATTTTTAGATACCAAGGTCGCCTGATTGGTTGCACTGATAAGGGCAAACTACATGAGCTGGTAAAAAAATAAACTTCGTTTTTCCGACTTTCAACTAGTAACAAGACCAGTTGTATCTTGACTGTTACGCGAACGGTTAAAATTAGCCTTAATTTTATCAATTAATTACCCACCTTGTTGAGTAGAATCTCTATTTTTGACACCTGATTTTTATCATTTCCCGACTTTAAATCCAACGAAGACCACCATCCGATATGAAACGCGACAAAGTAGTATTTGACCTCATCGAAAAAGAAAAACAACGCCAGGAGCATGGCATCGAACTTATCGCCTCTGAGAACTTTGTGTCTCAACAGGTAATGAAGGCCCAAGGCTCGGTGTTAACCAACAAATACGCAGAAGGCTTGCCCGGCAAACGCTACTATGGCGGCTGCGAAGTGGTGGATGAAGTTGAACAACTTGCCATTGATCGTATCAAAGAACTTTTTGGTGCCGAGTGGGCTAACGTGCAGCCACACTCTGGTGCACAGGCCAATGCAGCGGTAATGCTTGCGTGCTTAAAACCCGGTGATAAAATCCTGGGCTTTGATTTGTCGCACGGAGGCCACCTCACTCATGGCTCTGCCGTGAACTTTTCAGGTAAACTATACCAGCCATCTTTTTACGGTGTTGAAAAAGAAACCGGCCTCATTGATTTTGATAAAGTATTGGAAACCGCTCAGCGCGAAAAGCCAAAGATGATCATCTGCGGTGCTTCGGCTTACAGTCGCGACTGGGATTATAAAAAACTGCGCGATGCCGCAGACAGTGTTGGCGCATTGTTGCTGGCTGACATTTCGCATCCATCTGGTTTGATTGCCCGCGGTTTGTTAAACGATCCGATGGAGCATTGCCACATCGTGACGACTACCACGCACAAAACATTGCGCGGGCCCCGTGGCGGATTGATTATGATTGGTAAAAACTTTGATAATCCATTTGGTTTGAAAACACCAAAGGGAGAAGTGCGCAAGATGTCATCTGTGTTGGATTCAGGCGTATTTCCTGGCACACAGGGCGGTCCGCTTGAGCATGTGATTGCAGCAAAGGCTGTTGCGTTTGGCG
>JALOMN010000358.1 GCA_025455445.1 Cyclobacteriaceae bacterium | reverse complement strand
GTATAATTTCCAATTCCCGGTAACTTTAGTAATTGGTGATAGGTAGTTGGAAATTTACCCGCATATTCATCTCTTATTTTTTTTGCACACGCATGCAGGTTGCGGGCACGCGAATAATAGCCCAATCCCTGCCACAATCTAAGTATTACATCTTCCCTGGCATTGGCCAGCGCAACCACATCCGGAAATGCCTCTATAAACCGGAGGTAATAAGGCAATCCTTGTGCAATGCGAGTTTGTTGCAGTATAATTTCAGAAAGCCAGATTTTATAAGGATCACGGGTATGACGCCACGGAAGGTCGCGTTTGTGCTCTTTATACCATTCGATAATTTTATTTGAAAAATCCTTTTTGCTCACATTCTATGCCTTGAAGCCCGCGAATGTCTGAAAAACACCACAATTCATGGTAAGTTCTCTTCTTTTAATAAAAGATTTAACAGTCATGTGGGTGATAATCAACAAATTCATTTTGTGTTTGAACAAACTGCGTTTAAATTTGCCACCCTGATTTTTGAAAAACTAATCATTCATACTCAATAAATATATCACCGTGACGAAAGCAGACGTAATCAATCAAATTGCAGAGAAGACAGGAATTGACAAAGCAGATGTATCCGCCTCTGTAGAAGCATTCTTTAACATCGTAAAATCAAACATGGCCGCAGGCAATAATATCTATGTGCGCGGTTTTGGAAGTTTTATCAACAAAAAGAGAAAGAAAAAGATTGCCCGCAATATTTCGCGCAATACGGCTATTGTAATTGATGAGCACTACATCCCAAGCTTTAAGCCTGCAAAAATTTTCGTGAACAAGATTAAAAACAGCGATAAGGTAAAGCAGCTAGCTGAAAAATAGTCCTTCGTTGGTAGTTGATGGTTCATTGTTGTTAGCACAAAGCCTAACAACCAACAACTAACAACCAACAACCGATCTACATGTCAAAAACCAGAATCATTTTAGTAGTTGTAACCATTGGCTTAGTATGGCTGATTTATCTATTGCCCAAAGTGGTGGTGGAAAATGAAAGTCAGCTAAAGGAAGAAGCCGCGGTGGCAACCAATGCGCCTGGCGCTCATACAGAAATTCCTGCAGACATTGCCGGTGCTATCAGAGGGGTGCGTGGACAATTTACTGACGGGGCCTCGAATCAAAAAAATGCTATCTTTGCCGACTCTTTGCGAAAACTGTATACAGAGGCAGGGCAGTTTGACAGTGCCGCCTGGTTTGCAGCGCAAGCAGCAACGTTCTTTAACACAACGGAAAGTTTTTTAAATGCCGGTAATAGCTATTACGAGGCCTACAGCTTTGCAATGGAGCCTGAAAAACAGGAACAAATGGCGGTTAAAACACGCGAATATCTTGAAAAAGTAATCGCTGCAGATCCTAAAAATCTGGAAGCAAAAAGTAAGGTAGCGCTTACGTATATTTCAAAATCGCCCATGCAGGGAATTACCATGCTGAGGGAGGTGCTTACGGAAGACCCGAAAAACGAATTTGCCTTATTTAATATGGGTATGCTTTCGATTCAATCTAACCAGTTTGATCGTGCCGTGGATTACTTACAACGTTTAGCCGCAGTAAACCCAACCCATTTGCAGGGGCAGTTATTACTCGGTGTGGCGTATATGAATACCGGAGACAAAGTAAAAGCCCGCGAACAATTTGAAAAAGTAAAACAACTGGATAAAGATCCGGCCGTACAAGCCACAGCCGATTCTTATCTTAAAGACTTAAAATAAACTATTGTTAAACCGTGCTGACGGAAGCGTCAGTGCAAAACCAACTCACATTATGCCAAGTGGTAAGAAGAGAAAAAAGCATAAAATGGCTACTCACAAACGCAAGAAGCGTTTGAGAAAGAATAGACATAAGAAGAAGTAATTTATTATTTACATCCAGGACGATCATGATGTAAAAGCAGTCTGTATCCGATAGTTATCGCACGATGGATTGCACACCATGAAAGCCCTTTAAAATTTTTGAGTTTTGAGTAACGAACTTATAATCAGTGCTACTCAGGACGGATGTCGCATAGCCCTGCTAAAGGACAAACAACTTGTAGAGTTCCATGAAGATGCGGAAGGAAGCAAGTTTGTAGTAGGTGATATTTATTTAGGCACCGTAAAAAAAGTGGTGCAAGGACTGAACGCAGGTTTCATTGATATCGGGTATGAGAAGGATGCATTTCTTCACTACCTGGATCTCGGCCCTAAGTTCAGTTCACTTCAGAAATTCACCAAGCTCGTTCGCACTGGAAAAATTACTGGTGGCAAGTTGGATAAATTCCAACTAGAGAAAGAAATAGATAAGCATGGCAAAATTGGCCAGCAACTTTCTAAAAACCAGTTGATACCGGTGCAGGTGGTAAAAGAACCCATCTCTACCAAAGGCCCGCGACTTTCGTGCGAGATTTCCCTTGCCGGGCGATACCTGGTATTGGTGCCCTTTTCAACTGGAGTGAGTGTTTCCAAACGCATCTCCAGCAGTGAAGAACGCAAACGCCTGCAACGACTTTTACAATCTATCAAACCCGAAAACTTCGGGGTCATCATCCGCACCGTAGCCGAAGGCAAAGAAGTGGCTGAGTTGGATAAAGACCTTCGCAACCTGGTGAAAACCTGGGAAGAAGGTGTGGCCCGCATGGCTACGGCCAACCCGCGCGATAAAATAATTGGTGAGCTTAGTAAAACCTCTTCGGTCTTGCGCGATGTACTCAATGAGTCGTTCGACAATGTGCATGTGGATGACAAGAAAATCTTTGACGAGGTTAAGAGCTACATCCAAAATATTGCTCCCGACAAGGAGAAAATAGTAAAACTGTACTCAGGTAGAGCTAAGATGTTTGAGCATTACGGCATCGAAAAGCAGATTAAGTCGGCTTTTGGGCAGACCGTGAGCTTACGCGGAGGCGGATACCTGATCATCGAACATACAGAAGCCCTTCACGTGATTGACGTGAACAGCGGCAATAAATCCAACCGCGAAGAAAACCAGGAAACCACTGCGCTTTC
Organism: Cyclobacteriaceae bacterium; assembly: GCA_025455445.1. Taxonomy (GTDB): domain Bacteria; phylum Bacteroidota; class Bacteroidia; order Cytophagales; family Cyclobacteriaceae; genus ELB16-189. The sequence goes on along the minus strand of JALOMN010000358.1, from coordinate 147 downwards.
TGTCAACATTGAAGCCGCCAAAGAAATTGCCCGTCAGCTTCGCTTGCGCGACATGGGCGGAATTATTGTAGTGGATTTTATTGACATGCGCAGTGCCGACAACAAGCGCCTGATATTTAATGCTATTAAGGAAGCGATGGAATTGGA
>JALOMN010000357.1 GCA_025455445.1 Cyclobacteriaceae bacterium | reverse complement strand
GGTTATGGTGATTTAACTCCGCAAACTCCCTTGGGCCAGGCGCTGGCTACTGTAATTATGATATTGGGCTATGGAATTATTGCTGTGCCCACTGGAATTGTTTCGGCAGAAATGATTCAACAAAAGCATTCCTCAAAATCAGATAGTAATCAATGCACTCAATGCCACAGTGTGGGGCACGATAAAGATGCCTTCTACTGCAAGTATTGTGGTAATAAATTAAAGTGACCCAAAATGAGTTTCCTTTAATTAATTATTGAAAAGTATAGCGGCAACCCGATGGTAATATTTAATGGGAATGTTACCACCAATGCCATCGGAAGGAATAAACCCGGATTAGCTTTGGGGGCGGCTATCTTCATTGCTGCCGGCACAGCAATATAAGAGGCGCTGGCGGCAAGCACGGCAAAAATAAAACGATTGCCTTCATCATCAGTAACTAAACCACTGAGTAATGCTACCACACAACCATTAATAAGTGGAATAAGAATTGCGAAGGCAGCGGTAAAGCGACCGCTGTTTAAAAAATCCTTTAATCTTTTGCCGCTCACAATACCCATGTCTAAAAGAAAGATTGCCAAAAATCCCTTAAAGATGTCGGTCGTAAATGGCTTAATACCTTGCGCCTGTTGTTCATTCGCCAACAGACCTATAATCAAACTTCCGACAATCAGAAATACGCTTCCGTTGGTGAAAGAATGTTTTACAATAGAGCGTACTTTAATCTTTATCGCATCTTTTTCACCATAAAAACGAATGAGCATCACACCGATGATAATGGCCGGAGCTTCCATCAATGCCATCACCGCCACCATATGACCATCAAAGTTCACTTGCTGAATTTCAAGAAACGATACTGCGGTTACAAACGTAACTGCGCTCACCGAACCATAGGCAGCCGCAATTGCACCTGAGTCGTCCACACTTAATTTTCTTTTGAGTATAAAAAACGTATACACCGGAATCACACTTGCCACTGCTATCCCAAACAATACCGCCCAGACTATTTCCCACGTAAACTGACTGTGGGCCAACTCCTGGCCACCTTTAAAGCCAATGGAAAACAACAGATAAAGAGAAATAAACTTAGAGGTGTTCGCTGGTATTTCCAGATCACTTTTCAAACGCACCGCAAGCACACCCAATACAAAGAACAGGAGTGCCGGGTTAGTAAGATTATCCATCAGTAAATTCAGATTCATATTTCAGAATGTCTTATGGGTTGCAGATATCACAATACATAGGGTCTTCATATTTTTTACCGAAAGGGTTTGGTTCAACCCGTTCGAATTCACATTTCCTGCACTTTCTGATAATAGACTGAATTGAACGCGTGGGTGTACCACAGTTTTCGCACAACAATCCTTCCACCGCTTTCACTACACCGAATCCCGGAGCAGCGCATTCAGGACACTGATAGTTTATCAAGTCAAGAAGTTTATCAAGCGCTTTGGCAATAGTGCGTTGCCGGGTAGGATTATGCATCGCTCTCATATCCGTTTCCACATACACGGAAGTGTACGTCTGCATCATTTTTTCAAACGCTGATTCCAATTTGTGCTTAGTATCGATGCCCTTCAGGATTTCATAAGGGGCATCTTTAACAGGACGCATGATAACGGCATGCGAAGGAAATCCAGTACGTACGGAAAATTCTTCCAGTTCAGTTAATGACTTAATCTCCGCACCATCAAAATTGGTTTCAACAGAAATTTCAGTAGCAACTATTTCAAGATCATTCTTACTATCTAACAGCAGCAAAAGTTCTTCATTTGCCTGGCAAAAAGGAATAAAGGGATGCGCACCGAATGAACCTTCGCTGGCAATTGCCAGGTCACATCCCGTTGCTTGCATCGCACGCTTGCATTTTTCTCTGGCTGCTTCCACCGGTGAAAGTGTGCGTTCAACTTCACCGGTGAAAGTGCCGAGTAAATCAGTATCCAGCTGTTCAGGAACTTTACAAACTACACCCAGTGAGTGTTCAAGTTTTCCGGCAAGCACTATTTCTTTCTTATGCTTTGTGGCAATTGCTAATGTGCGTCCGGAAAACAAGGGGTGCATTTACACGAACTAGCTAATCCAGAAATTCAATTTCAATAATACCCTTTACTTTTAATCGCGTTCCGCTATTGTCAGCCTTTATTAAAATTTTCTTCAAATTTTCAGATGTCTTCTTCAGGCGAGCAATTCGTGATTTAGAATGAGCTGTGTTGCCTTCGTTATGCTCTTCCATCATATGAATTTGGCGCGAATGAAAGTTTATCTTATTCTGAATTAACTCAATCAGAATTTTTCGGGCTTCAACAGGTGAAAACTTTCCATCTATCAATTTAAATGTGTGTGGCTTTTTCATTTTATTTTTTTTATTGACCCTGGCCTAATGAATATGCTGGCTTGTCGTTAAACGCATAAAGATTTTCGGTTTTGATGGTGTCTATGTTTTTCTCCATCGCTTTGCTTAATAATCTTACTATCTCCTGCTTATTCATCAGGAGGCCATTGGCAGGTTTAAAGCGGCATCGCCAGTGGTCAGTGCAAAATGTTTCCTGAAATCCTTCTGGCCATACCTTAATGCCTCGGTTGGTAATCATAGAAAGTTGCACTTCGGAATTAGCAAGTTCTTTAATCTTTACGGCAAGTTCATCGGGGTTAGTTCCACTCCAGTGCACGAAGAGATCCACACCAACCAAATCCTTCTTTGCGGCAGGCTTGCGCTTATACTTTGGAAGTTTAAGTGCAGAACCTTGAGCATATGAAACAGGCTTGAGTGTGGAAGGCGTTTTACCCAGGTTAGCAATCACAGCTTCGGCAAACTCTTTGGTGCCCACTTTCTGCTTGCTCACACCTTCTTTAAAGACATCATACGTATGGATACCGTCTTCAATTGTCTTTAGCCATGCATTATGAACTTTCTCTGCCACATCGGTTTGCCCGATATGATTAAGCATAAGAATAGCACCATGCAATAAACCTGAAGGGTTAGCCATGTTCTGTCCGGCTCTGCGCGGTGCCGAACCATGAATTGCTTCAAACATTGCACACTCTTCACCGATGTTGGCAGAACCTGCCAGACCCACTGAGCCGGCAATCTGTGCAGCCACGTCTGACAATACATCACCATATAAATTAGGCATTACGATCACATCAAACGCTTCCGGTGTATCGGCCAT
>JALOMN010000356.1 GCA_025455445.1 Cyclobacteriaceae bacterium | reverse complement strand
GGAAACCAATGGGGCATCAGGTATCAGCGTATTTTATTTCATTTAAGTTTTTTTTCAGGCTTTTGAGTTCTATAATGAATTAAACAAACCAATCATTTTTGCCGGAGAAGAACTCCGGAAAAGGCGAGAGCAGGCTACGTCTTAAGGGGTCTGACCGCTCGAAGCGGTCTGCCCCCTATTCCAATGATTTAAAATTAACTACAAAGTTCCTTCCTCGCGAAATCTCACTTCGGACCACTCGATAATTTTAAAAATCACTTAAACTTTTTCTTCTTCATACACATAGCAGCTCTAGAAGATTCCGCTGCTAACTAGTTATTCCTTTGAGTAAATCAAAGTAAGTTTTTCTAACAAAGAATTATACATCTCTGGTCTTCTGTTTAAAAGTGTCTTTGCCGCTTCCTCTTTAACTAATGTGTGATTTTGCCAGGTAGTACATGGATCCAGATAATTCCATTCTATTGCACCGCAGTAATCTGTATAATAATTGGGCTTTGTACCTGGAAATGGTTTTGTGAATTTTCCTGCCCAACTGCTTTGTGCAGGATCATCAAACTCATGATTCGGATCTATCAGATACAATACAGAAGGGGTGTCTCCCACTCTGAAATAATGAGCCCAGCTTTCATTTTTCACTACTTCCTTTATATGTCTTCCTAAACTCCCATACTTAGAAAGTTCATTAAACATAACTCTAGGTTCCTCTCCAATAAACATTCCTGAATAGGTCCAATTCATTTCAAGCCACCACATTTGATCATAAAGTGGATTAGTATAAATAACATTTCTTCCATGTCCATTCCAATTAAGTTGCTCACAGGGTTTTGATTTTTCCCAATCTGCGGGCATATCTTTTATATCCTGCTCCAGCATTAATCCTGTACCAATGGTAATTAATCGTATCTTTTTAATGTATTCAGGGTGTGCCGATACTATTTTACTAAAGAGTTCCATATTACCCCAAACAAGCACATACAAAGGGCTGCTTGCATCCGATACAGCCGCGTCAAATAATTTAAAAACTTCATCGCTATTGTTTGCAAATCGTTTATCGAGCTCTTCTGGTGCCGGATAATTTTTATTTTTCAATGAATAGTTTCGATAATCTTCTTCATACGCATCAAGCACCAGCTTGCAAGCTTCTACGCTTCTGGCATTCCATCTTTCGGGCACAACTCCTTCGATTTGTAATTCATTAGCATACCAAAACAAATGAATTAATGATTGACGATCATCCGGATCTCCTGCATCAATATTAATGTCGGTGAAAATAAACACCCTGGGGTTGTTCTTCTTTTGACAGGAACTTAATACCACGAGGCTTAATGCAAGTAGCAGAAGTATTCTAAACATAATTTAATAAAGAATTAAAGTTGTGTTGCATGTGTTATTCATTGCATGATAGTTACTAAAATTAGCACGCATTCATAAAGTATCAAATGATGATCTTCTCTTTTTAATGAGTTGGGTGTTTGCAATTGTACATCGTGCTTCCTCGCAATGCATTTTTCCTTCTTGCCATTTTTTGCGGAGTCATACCTTTGTTGGTGTTGAGCGATTGCGAAGCGCGTTAGTTCACCAACAAAAAGAATAAATAAACTAACCAAAAAGCTTTACCAGAAAAGATTACTAACAGAGGAGTAGAGACAATATAGCAAAAGAAATCGTAGCGAATTACTTTACAATTTGTTTGAATTCATGGTCCGCTCTCGCTTTAATTCCCTTCATACATTTACTCATCATCACAATGTCACCAAAGTCGTATAGAAGGTAATATATTATCCAAATTCCTTTCCAGTTATATATAGTCCTAAGTCTTGTAACTAATCTGGAATGGGTTGCGTCAATAGGATATAAATACCAAACCCAGGTTGCTTTTCCTTCTTTATCAACCCACTGTATATATTCATGCTCTTTAAAATCTCTAACCCACATACCATTCTTCTGGTCGGGGGTGAATGGAATGAATTGTCCGACTTCAATTTTTTGAAACTCTGGCAGAATTTTTTCAGAGCTCTTAATTCCTGCATTATCCATCCAGTCAATGCTATACCAGCCTGCACGTTTGCTCCCTATTTGAATAATCCATCTCCAGATTAATTCAGGCGTTGAATGGATGGTGATTCCTCTTGTTGCATTAAAGTCAGGGTTGAGCACTATGTTGTCACCGGGTAATTCAAGCACTACCTCTTGCGTTGTTGATCCCCAGCGCAAGTGCCAGGGTCTGATGACAAACAGGTAAGTCATCACAATTACTGCAATAATTATTACCGTATAAATAAAAGCGGTCATCTATTAAAAATCAGGAAGATCGTTTGAAAAAGAATGAATGCCAATGAACCAATGAGGATACTTTTTATCCAGTTGAGTTTATGAACTACTCTCACTGAGACAGGAAAAAGAATAAAAAAAGCGATGAAATAAATCGAATAACAAATCCAAAGTATTGTCCGGAAAATGGTAGGTGAGTTCATAGCAAGCTCATGCTGCTTTGCATCAATTACCCCAACTGCACTTAGAAAACTCATGGGTAAGTCGTGCACAAGTGCACCCCACATGGCAATGCTTATAGATAAAGCGATTGTTGCCAGTGTATATTCAAAGGTTCCTTTTCCACTCAATAACCGACTTATTACTTGAATAAATGAAGTGGCTGTAAACCAACAAATAATCATACTTGGCGCTAAAAGAAATCTGTTGATAGAATAATAATCTTCTTTAGAAATATTTAGCCAAGGAGTTAATGTAGATGGTGCGCCATTCGCTATCGTTAAGAATATGTACATTAAAGAGTAACAAATGATCGGTATGGATATATATGCCAAACTAAGCTTGTACAGATTATCCTTAACAATCAGTTCTTCAAACGTCTTTCTAGGTTTATAAATAGTTTGAAAATATTCTGAGATAAATGTTTTCATATGACACGCGTTGAAATACTCTTCTACTATGCTTGCCACACACGTCTTTCTATCAGGATCTGCTTTTCGTTTAGAAACTCAATACATTCACTCTTCTTAATTATTCGATCACTCGTAGGTCAATCAATCTTAAAAAAGGGCTGAACTTGCGTTCAGCCCCACCCCACATAAAGGTAACTGTGTTTAATTGCTGGAGTATTTTGTTTCTCCTAGCATGGCATGAGCAACAGCCAGTCTGGCTATCGGTACCC
>JALOMN010000042.1 GCA_025455445.1 Cyclobacteriaceae bacterium | reverse complement strand
GGGTCGGCAGTAAGGTGTTCTTTAATCTTGTTTGCCATCTTGGCTACTTCTGCACGACCGGTAGATACCAGGTAGCGTTCCATAGAAGCATCATAACCGAATGTGGAAGTAGTAGCACCAATTTCTGCACCCATGTTACAGATGGTGCCTTTACCTGTGCAGCTCATAGAAGTTGCACCTTCACCAAAATATTCTACAATAGCACCGGTTCCACCTTTTACGGTAAGGATACCAGCCACTTTCAAGATCACGTCTTTCGCAGCAGTCCAGCCACTAAGCTTACCAGTCAGTTTCACACCAATAAGTTTAGGAAATTTCAGTTCCCAGGCCATGCCCGCCATTACGTCAACGGCATCGGCACCACCCACACCGATAGCCACCATTCCCAAACCTCCGGCATTTACCGTATGGGAGTCAGTTCCAATCATCATGCCACCGGGGAAGGCATAGTTTTCAAGCACAACCTGGTGGATTATACCGGCACCTGGCTTCCAGAATCCGATACCATATTTATTCGAAACAGAAGCCAGAAAATCAAATACTTCCTTGCTTTCGGTATTTGCTGCGGTAAGGTCATTCTGAGCACCAACTTTGGCGGTGATCAGGTGATCGCAATGCACGGTAGAAGGCACTGCCACTTTTGGCCTTCCGGCCGACATGAATTGCAACAACGCCATCTGAGCAGTGGCATCCTGCATGGCCACACGGTCGGGCGCAAAATCAACATATGATTTACCGCGTCCGAAGTTTTCCAACTTCTGATCCGCATGTAAATGTGAATACAATATTTTTTCAGAAAGCGTAAGTGGTTTACCCACCACTTTACGGGCCTTTGCAATGCGGCCGGGCATTGCACTATACAATGCCTTAATCATGTCTAAATCGAATACCATAAATCGTTATTTATATCGTGGTTTACGGGGGGCTAAAATAGTAATTTTTTGTTGAATAAGAGGCTGTAATGGCAAGTATGATATAGGTTTTACAAATCATGATTTAAGTGGCTGATATTTGCTCCATCCAGCGCCTTTAATACCTTGAAGGTTCAACACAAAAAATGAATATTGAAACTGAAGTTGGTTATAAAAGAAAACAGGTTTCAGATTTTTACGTCTGAAACCTGTTCCTTAATTCAAAAAGATAACTACCTAAAAAAACTACCTTTATTTACTATTGATATAATTCATAAACTCCCTGCGCGTGTTTTCTTCTTCAAACTTGCCTCCGAAGAAAGCCGTTCCGGTTTTACTGTTGGTATCACCAACTCCCCGGGAGGCAACACACATGTGGTTCGCATCCATTACCACGGCTACACTATCTGTTCCCAGTATGCGCTGAAGTTCTTTTCCAATCTGCACGGTTAAACGTTCCTGTACTTGTGGGCGCTTGGCAAAGTATTGAACGATGCGGTTAATTTTTGAAAGTCCGATCACTTTTCCACCGCTGAAATAAGCTACGTGTGCTTTACCATAAATCGGAACGAAGTGATGCTCACAGTGTGAATAAAAGGTGATATCCTTTTCTACCAACATCTGATCGTATTTGTACTTATTCTCAAAAAGTCTTGCTACCGGACGGTTCTTTGGATTTAATCCACTGAATACTTCCTTCACATACATTTTAGCAACTCTGCGAGGTGTTCCTTTGAGGCTGTCGTCAGAAAGGTCGAGACCTAAAATCTCCATGATGTGTTGAAAATGTTTTTCAATTTTTTCAACTTTCTCATCGTCAGTTAATTCAAATGCATCCTCACGCATAGGCGTGTTCCACGAGGTGAGCAAGTGGTCGTCATCCATATCGTCCTCTATGGGATTAATGGGCCGGATATTCAACGATATTTCTTTCTGTCTCATAGAGTTTGATTTTAAGCTCATACTGGTTGTCAATTTGTTGTCGCAATATCCGCCAGATTACCAACGCAATATTTTCTGCAGTGGGATTTAGATTTTTAAAATGAGGTGTATCTAAGTTAAGGTTTTTATGATCAAAAACATCGAGTACATGTTCTTTAATAATGTCACTCAGTTTTTTTAAATCATATACATAGCCTGTATCAGGATCAGGTTCTCCGATTAACGTTACAAAAAAATCATAATTATGTCCGTGGAAATTAGGATTGTTACATTTACCAAACACAGCATCATTCTTCTCATCTGTCCAGTCAGGATTAAACAAGCGATGTGCTGCGTTAAAGTGTTCTTTGCGTGTAACTGCTATTTTCATTGATTATATAACCTAAACGATTGTAAATGGTTCAAAAATCTAATAAATACTTTCTATTGGCTCAAGTAATTTAAGTCAAGTTTAGCTGCAATTTGTTTACCGGCAATAACTTATTTTTGAACGAATACTCACTTTATGTCCAATATCGCAATTGTAATCATCTTGCTTGCCATCGTTACTGCCCTGGCACAAATCACCGATAAGGTGCGCATACCTTATCCGATTTTACTTGTGCTGGCGGGTATTGCAATAGGTCTGGTGCCGGGTTTACCTGTAATTAAATTAGACCCTGATATTGTGTTTCTGGTTTTTTTACCTCCTGTGCTTTATGCTGCAGCGTGGACAACTTCTTGGCCTGACTTCAAAGAATCGATTCGTCCAATTTCATTATTAGCCATAGGATGCGTGCTGTTTACAACATTAATTGTTGCTTTTGCAGCTCATTATTTTATTCCCGGCTTTGGCTGGGTTGAGTCTTTTGTGCTTGGTGCAATTGTATCACCGCCTGATGCGGTCGCGGCTACTGCAGCTACCAAGGGATTGAAAGTGCCTAAACGCATAATTACTATTCTTGAAGGGGAGAGCCTTGTGAATGACGCCACAGGTTTGATAGCGTATCGCTATGCGGTGGCTGCTGCTGCGTCTGGTACTTTTATATTCTGGCTGGCCGGATTAAATTTCTTTTATGTGGCAGGGTTGGGAATAATTTTAGGAATACTGGTTGGCTATGTATTTTATTGGATACATAAAATTACTCCAAACAATGCTACTACCGACAGCACCTTCACATTATTAGCTCCTTATTCGGCCTACTTGTTGGCAGAAGAAGTTCATGCATCAGGTGTATTAGCCGTTGTAGCGGCTGGATTATTTTTAAGTCCGCGTTCTTCTGAAGTATTTTCTAATCGCACACGCATACAGGCCAGTGCTGTTTGGGATACGTTAATTTTTGTATTGAATGGAATCATTTTCATTTTAATCGGATTGCAGTTACCTGCGATTTTGGAAAATATAAAGACTAATTCGATTACAACACTTATCTGGTATGGAGTTGTCGTCAGTGTGGCTACTGTAGTGGCCAGAATAATTTGGGTTTTTCCCGGTGCCTTCCTGCCACGCTGGCTTAGTAAATCTATCCGTGAGAAAGAAAAGGATACTAATGTAAAAAGTGTGGGCATAGTAGCATGGTCTGGCATGCGTGGTATTGTGTCGCTTGCAGCAGCACTCGCTATTCCTATTATGGTAACTGACACAAAACCATTTCCGAACCGCGACCTGATTATATTTCTTACATTCTGTGTAATATTTGTCACCCTGGTACTACAGGGTATGACCATTCGAAAACTGATTCAATTTTTAGGAATAAAAACGGATGATCAACATACAAAAGAAGAGGAGCGGGTGCGCGTAGAACTTGCCTCATCATTAATTGAACACATTGAAGAGAATTTTTCGCTCGATTTGAGTGAGGTTGTATTAAGTCAGATAAAAAGCAAATACGAAAACAGGATACAGAGAATTAGAAAAGAAGAATCTACACATCGGCTAGCACCAGAACAAATTGAACAACTACAACGCATACAGCAGCAGTTAATCAATCAGGAGCGCGAATATATTTTACGATTGCGCAGAGAAGGAAAAGCCACTGATGAATTGGTGAGGAAAATTGAATATGAACTTGATTTGGAAGAAGCACGACTGGAGTTGGAACAGGGTGCTTAAGTAAATAGTAGTAGCATGAATTCAAAGAAAAGAGTGTGTGTGATCGGTGCCGGGCCTTCCGGTATAACGGCTGCAAAAAATCTGTTAGATGAAGGAATGGAAATAGTCGTATATGATTATGGGAAGGAAGTAGGCGGCAACTGGGTTTTTAGTGATTCTATTTCACACTCCAGTGTATTTGAAACCACACACATCATCAGTTCAAAAGCGCTTTCGCAGTATGAGGATTTTTCAATGCCTAAAGATTATCCGGATTATCCTTCGCACAAGCAACTCGCTGAGTATTTTCAACACTATGCAAAGCATTTCAAGCTTTATGAGCACATTCAATTCAATACACTGGTAGAAAAATGTGAGTTGAATTCCAGCAACAAATGGGAAGTGACAACTAGTTGTGAGGGTGTTAAAAAGAAAGAGACATTTGATGCCTTGGCCGTGTGTAATGGTCATCATTGGAGACCACGTTACCCGGAATATTCTGGATCATTTACAGGTAAGATGATGCATTCACATGATGTGAAGCGTTTCGCTGATTTTACAGATAAACGAGTGTTGGTCGTTGGCGGAGGTAATTCTGCGTGTGATGTTGCTGTGGAGTCTTCGCGGGTTTCCCAACAAACGGATATCAGTTGGAGAAGAGGTTATTGGGTGATACCTAAATTCTTTTTTGGTAAACCTTCAGATACAGTAGGAGGGATACTGCGTTTTTTACCTTCGGTGATCTGGCGAAAGTCTACCAGCCTGATGATCAAAATCTGGCAGGGAAAAAACTCATCATATGGTCTGCCGGAACCTGAAGCTGATTTTGGATTTCACCATCCCACAGTGAACAGTGAGTTGTTTTATTTTATCCGACACGGAAAAATAAAACCCCGGGCGGATATCGATCATTATGAAGGTTCCAAAGTGGTTTTTAAGGATGGTAGTAAAGTTGAGTATGACATTATCGTAGCCTGCACAGGTTATTATATTTCTCATCCTTTCTTTGATTCAAAGTTTATTGATTATTCAAAAGGTGAAGTGCCCTTGTATTTGCGCATGCTTCATCCTGAAATTGATAATCTGTATTTCATTGGTTTGTTTCAGCCTTTAGGTTGTATCTGGCCTGGCAGTGAATTACAGAGTCGCATTATGGCACGCGAACTTGCGGGTAAATGGAAACGCCCGGAAAACATTGCTGAGCTAAGCCATCGCGAAGTTACTAAGCCTGATTTCAATCAGATAAAAACTCCACGACATACCATCACGGTAAATTATCATGCATTCAGAAAGCGGTTGTTGAAGGAGCTGAATCGCAAATAAAAAAGGAGAGTGATTGCTCTCCTTTTTTTATTTCGATCTTTTAAGTGTTGTTAAAGTTTTCTCAACCAGATATTTCTGAATTGAGTTTTGTTACCATGGTCCTGCAACGAAATTACATCATCGCCATGTGCAGAAGGATAAGTATGTAATCCCACATACAGTGTAAGACCATTGATAGTGACATTATTCTGAACCAACACACCATTGTGCAACACTGTAATCCTGGCAGGGGCATCCAGGCTTCCGTCTGCTTTAAAGCGTGGCGCGGTGTAAATCACATCATAGGTATTCCATTCCAGTGGGCCTCTCATGGCATTTACCAATGGTGCATGGTCTTTATAAATACTTGCAGCCTGACCATTTCGATAGGTTCTGTTATTATATGAATCCAGAATCTGCAATTCATAGCGGTTTTGGAAAAACACACCGCTGTTTCCTCTTCCCTGGCCAACACTTTCCACGATATCAGGTGCGCTGAATTCAATGTGCAGCTGGCAATCTCCGAAGGACATTTTAGTTTGAATGCCACCTGAACCGGGCACTACTTCCATGTGATCGTTATTCACAATTTTCCAGGGTGCGGGTTTAGTCACATCTTTTTGACTCACCCATTGGTCGAGGCTTTTGCCATCAAAAAGAATGATTGCATCAGAAGGAGCATCACCAAGAACTTTTGCAGGTGTTACAACTTTTACCTCCGGTTCCCAGATTTCTGTCATTTCCGGCTTCATAGGCATGGGCGACTTTTCAGGAGGTGTGCTTGAATACTGTGCAAGTGATTGTGCGCCAGAGAATATTCCGATCGCTATTGCGCAAAGACTTATAATTTTTGATTTCATAATGGGTACTGAGTTTAGATATCTATTATTCAAACTTATTATAAAAATTCAATTTATTTATCAGGATTATGAATACGGTTCAGATGTGATGATAGTGGTAGTCAATCAATTTCTGGTGGATGCCGGATTTAACATGGCAATCAACCCAACTATCGGGCCAATGGCCAGCAATAAATATATGTATTGTCCATGAATATAGGTTGACATGATGTTTATAAACTGGATGCTTATAATGGTAATGGCAAATCCGATGCTGTTCACAATCGTGAGTGATGAACCGCGCGATTCTTCGGGTGCATGTTGCGCTACTAATGTGGAAAACAATGGAGAATCAGCAATCACCACCAACCCCCAGAAAAACAGAAATGTCAGCAACATCCATAAAGATCCATGCAGCAGGAAAAATGGTGAGAGCAGGCAGCAAAGTCCTGAAAGCAATAATGCCAGTGTCGCAATTTTATTGGCTGGATAGCATTGGGAAAGTAATCCGCTGGCAACACATGCCAGACCACCAAATGCAATTATCAAAAATGAAAATAGTGGAACATTTAATTCACTTTCAGGAAAGTGCGTATTATAGAATGAAAGCATTACAGGTACAAAAGCCCAGAAGGTATAGAGTTCCCACATATGGCCGAAGTAACCAAATGCAGCAGAGCGGAATTCTTGTTTGCGGAAACCGGATAGAAATGCCGTGATTTTAAATGACTGACCATACCTGCGATAAGGACCATCGGGCACAAATAGTAAAATTGCGAGCCCACCCAATACCGAAAGCGTGCTGGTTGCATACAACACATAATTCCATGGAAGTGAAGCTGTTAGATTTTTTAATAAGTGAGGAAAGGCAGTGCCAATCACTAGTGCACCCACTAAAAATCCCAATGATTTACCTAACCCTTTTTGAAAATAATCAGAAGCGATCTTCATGCCTACCGGATAAATCCCTGCAAGGAAGAAGCCGGTCATAAAGCGTAAAGCAAGGATGTTATATGCTGGTATTCCGTTTATGCTTGCTGCGAGATTAAATAACGCTGCAATGACTGCACTCACAAAGAAAACTTTGGAAGGTGAAAATCGATCCGCTATGGTGAGCACAGCAAACACCAATGTGCCTGTGATAAAACCAAATTGCACAGCACTGGTAAGGTGCGCGAGAAAACCTGGTTCAAGATGCATCGAGTGAATCAAATCCGGTAATACTGCATTGCCTGCAAACCACAAGGAGGTGCAAAAGAATTGCGAAAGCACGATGGTGATGAGAACACGATTCATTCTTGAATGAGAATTATTCAATTAAGTACCAAGTATAGCTATTCGGCTCGATTGAAATGGTGAGTGTGATCTCATGCTTTCTATCCAGTGTATATGACACACGCTTTCCATCTTTTTCTGAAATCAATGCGGTGTCGGTTAGCCCGGTGTAATATAAGGGCAGCTTTAGGTTGCGCGTAATTTTTTCAGGGGTGGGATTATAGAATAATGCAAAACCTTTCTGTTTCAATGTGGGATTCACATGCAGAATGCCATCCCAATCACGACCATCCGCTCTGCGAAGATGAATAATATCAGAGTTGAGAATTTCACGATACTTCTTGTACCAATGGATGGTGTTGATGACCACTTGTTTGGTTTCTTCTGTATCGTATAGCCGTGGCCCGCGATAACACGCCTGCACACCGGCACCATAGTATTGCACCATAAGTTGTTCATAGTCCTGGAGATGATCTTTTAACGGCTCAAGCACTGCCTCTGGTCCACCGCCCTGGTATTTTGTTAAAGGCACAAAACCCCAGCCCATAGAAGGAGTTTTTTCAAACGTGCCATCATAAATATTTTGCCTGTTCAGGATTTTCTGTTGCTCCCTTGAAAGTGAAAAATTTACTTCGCGATAGCCGATAGCAATCTTGTGCGTGCCATCGAGAAAATACCAGTCAGGGGCATTAATATATACTCCACGCTCATTAAGCCAGCGATAGAGTTCTTTCTGAATTTCCATTTGTCGCCATTGACTGTCGCCCAAATCTTTGTGTCCTGGATGGGAAGTTGACGCACATACATCTCCCGGATACGGTCCATCATTCTCCCATATGTCGAAAGAAGTCTTTGTAAAAAACTCTTTAATCTTGTCGCGATAAGCGAGTCCCCAATTGCTGCCAAAGCATGGAGCATTGCCAAAAAAGGCTCCACCGGGTTTGCCGGTTTTTGGATCGATTACATCATCAACATCACTAATCTTTCTGCTGCTAAATAAAGAATAGCCGCCAATTAATATTCCTTTGTCGTGCGCATATTTTGCCAACCCTGCCCAGCGGTTTATATTCTCTGGAGAATTGTCTTCCATGTTTAGGTGACTGCCAAAACTTAAAATCATGGCTTCATAGCCGGTGGCTGCGCATTGGTCGATGGCTGTCCTTACTTCTTCATCATTCTTGCTTACCAGATGCATGAAGATAGGATTTTGTGTGGTCCACGGTGCCACAGTGCGATACATCTTGCGGATAGCAAGACCTCTGCGTTCGCGATCGTAACTATCCATAAGCAATTCGTGCGTGCGTGACGACTTAAAACTTTCACCAGATTTTAGTGTGATAGCCGTTACCTTTTCGGGATATACTTCGAGTACACACGGAGTCTGGTAATTGTAATTCACCTGAGAGGTGTAAGAAGAGTCTGTTTTCCAATGTGTGGTTTGGTCACTGATGTCGTAGCGCATCGCATTGTTAAATGCATAGTTTGTTTCCACATAGATGCCATGTTGTTTTTTCATTTGTTCCGGTGATCCTACTACGGCACTTTCTTCTTCTACCAGTGCGAGAATTTCATTTACTACCTGATTAATAATTATTTCTTTAGCGGATTTATTTTCAATCTGAATCCACTTTACAATAAGCGGGATGCCCTGATAGAGTTCATAATTTACAGTTATTTCAATTTGATTTAGCTCCGGCACGTTCGACTTGAATTTCAATGATAGTACTTTACCGTTTGCTTTCGTTTGTGCCGGATGCCAACTCTTTGCTTTCCAGTTCACATGTGTAGTAAGTTCTGATATGTTATATGTTACAAATTGAAAATCACTAGGATCAGATTCGAAACTATCTACCCATTGTGGCAATAAATACGCTTTTTCTTTTTGTCCTTTTAATCCCCCGACATGGTAAGTTCTCGAATTGATTGTGACGCGCGCCTCGGGTGCAATGGCACGTAGTAATTGTTGACCAGTGGTCAGGTTAGTGAAATCAATGCAGGCAACATTGGGTTGAATCCGGAAAACACGTTTCACGAGACCGTTGTGCAAAACCAGATTTTTCTTGTCTTGAGTGATATACACGTTCGCACGACCATCAAAAGACTTTACCAACCAGTCATCACTGGTGAGTGTATTTAACTCCTCTTTCCATACAGGAAGTGAAACAGGTTGCGCAGTGAGCGTCAGGTATGATGAGAAAAATAAAAGTATAAAGATTCTTGCCATCCAGTAATATTAAAGTAAAATCGCAAAGGGAAAAAGATGCCTGATAGGATTTTTGACG
>JALOMN010000355.1 GCA_025455445.1 Cyclobacteriaceae bacterium | reverse complement strand
ACCCCATCAAACCGCGCTTTCCATTTTTACCAAACAAGGTAGCCACATGTCCGTCAAAACCGATTCCGGAAACATTCACTGATATTTTTTCATTGATTATAAATGAATCTATCTCTACGCGATGAGAGGAACCAATCAATGTTAATGATTTTTTAAAATCACCCGGAATACCCAGATGTCTGGCAAGCCCATTGCCCGATCCTTTTGGCAGGATGCCCATCGTCTGTCCCGTCATGAATACACCTTGCGCTACTTCATTTACAGTGCCATCGCCACCAACTGCAAATACTACTTTATATTTTTTAGAATGTGCCGCGTTTCGTGCGAGTTCGGTTCCGTGGTTTTTGCCTTGTGTGAATTCAAGAGTAGGTTCAAGTTGCAGTTGCTCGCACCGAGCCAGTATCTTTCCTTCCAGCGAAGGCTGATAACCGCTGCCTGCGTATTTGTTGATAATGAATAATACCTTGTTATTTTCGTTCATGAAAATACTGTCCAACTAAACATAATTGGTCTATGCAATTTAAAAAGCGCATCCTGAAATTTAAGGCCTGGGATATTGAACATAAGTTGTTAATGAGACTTGATTCTATTGAGTGCAACAAAGGTGAACTTATAAAACCAAATCATATTCTCTTACAGTTTACTGGCTTATACGATAAAGACGGACAGGAGATTTATGAAATGGATGTATTACTGGATAATCTTCAAAAATATGTGGTGATCTGGAGTGAGGAACACAATTCATGGTATTTTTCTAAGTTAAACGATGATAGTGTACTTAGTCCAATAGGAGTTGCAGAAGCCATAAAAATGAAGCGATTCTGCAACTACTTCGAATCAGATAATAATGCAGAAAGCTTCTAGCCGCCTATCTTACTTTGTATATATTGAATCGCCTGACCGATGGTTTGCATTTTTTCTGCATCGTCATCCGGAATCTTGATATCAAATGATTGCTCAAATTCCATCACCAACTCAGCATAATCCAGCGAGTCGATTCCCAGGTCTTTTACAAAACTGGCGTCAGGGGTTATTTCTGATTCAGGTATTCCTAATTTATCAGTAAGAATAGCGTGTACTCTCTTTTGAACGTCTGGCATAGTGCATTTTCAATTATTCAAATCTAAGAATCTTTCCTGATTTTCTAATTTTTAGTCCACCCGAGGCGATTTAAAAACGCAACAGAAACTCAGTTCCTTCGCCCAGCTTTGATTTTACGGTGATATTGCCATCGTGGCGCCTCATGATCTGCTTGGAAAGACTCAGTCCGATGCCCGAGCCGGTTTTTTTAGTTGAGAAGAACGGAATAAAAATCTTTTCGAGTGCTTCTACATCGATGCCTGCGCCATTGTCTTTTACAGAAATTACCGGCCTGCTTTCTTCACTCTGGTAAGCACGAAGCGCGATGATTTTGTTGGGTTGCTCATCAAATGATTGAATCGCGTTTTTTATCAGGTTTATCAGCACTTGTTCGATCAATGTTTTATCGGCCATTACCATCAACTCAGCAGGTTCTACTTCTACAGATACAGTAATGCCATGGTCATTTAATTCTTTGCGGTGAAGCAACGCCATCTCGTCCAGCAACACTTTAAGCGAGACCTCGCCTAGTTTAGGTTCTGGTATGTGGGTGAGGTTTCTGAATTCTTTTACAAATCGGATGAGACCAGCACTACGCTTTGTGATGGTTTGTAAAGAGAGATACATATCTTCCAGTTCCTCTCTTCTGAGAGGTGTATCTTCCGTTGCTTCCATGCGCGATTTCAAATCTTCTTCTACGATGCCTGCAAGTGAAGAGATGGGCGTAACCGAATTCATGATTTCGTGGGTAAGCACCCGCACCAGGTTTTGCCATGCTTCCATTTCTTTTTCTTCCAGTTCGCTC
The DNA here is from genome assembly GCA_025455445.1 of Cyclobacteriaceae bacterium. Taxonomy (GTDB): domain Bacteria; phylum Bacteroidota; class Bacteroidia; order Cytophagales; family Cyclobacteriaceae; genus ELB16-189. Next base: position 3,538 of record JALOMN010000355.1, on the reverse strand, counting down.
TGAATATTGCTCATCGAGATGAGTTTCACTTCTTCATCGCGCAATGTCAACTCAATCACAAAAACTGAAAGCTGAATTGTTTCATCACCAAATTTGATTCGCACTAATTCCCGCCCACCCGTTTTTAATTTTAAGAAAGTATCAATTAACTCCATACTCACTTCTTTCAAATCATTAAGCGTGTCTGCTTTGGTGATTCGTAAAAGTCGTTTGGCGGCACTATTCATAATCTGAATCGTGCCATCTTTTTTAAAGGTGAGTAACCCGATGGCTGCGTGTTGTACAATATTCTTGAAGAACTGATATTCTGAATCGCGCTCTTTGCGTGACGTGCGCAGTTTAGCCAATGCTTCATTTAATTCTATGTGTAGTTTTTGCACAGATGGATCCGAACTGTCTGTTTTAAACCGTTGCGATAAGTCATCAAAGCGAATCGCGTCAAGAAAGGAGGTAATATTCGTATTGGATGATTCTACTACCTGCAATAGTTTGCTTACCTGGAAAATAATAGCCCCGAGCATACCAATTATGATCACGGCATTTCGGTCTTTGCCGGCAACGACAAATGCGAATATGATCATGGTAACCAGTAAGATGGCTACCCGGGTCACCAGAGGTGATTTCCAGTTAAAGTCCATATTTTTCCATTCTCCTATACAGCGAGGCACGCGTGAGCCCTAGTTCTTCTGCCGCTTTGGAAATATTTCCGTTGTGAAGTTGTATGGCCTTTGTAACTGCCGCTTTTTCTACTTCGTCAAGATTGAGCGTATCTGCATTAATTGTTTCGGTGCCCTTTCTGCTGAATAAAAAATCACTTTCCTGAAGTGTAGGTGAGTCAGCCATGATCAACGCGCGTTCAATGGCATGTTGCAATTCACGCACATTACCGGGCCATGGATATTTCTTCAACTTATTCATCGCTTCGGGCGATATAGAAAGCACTTCCTTTCTATACTTCTTTGAATAGTAGTTTAGGAAATGGTTTGCCAGCAGTGGAATATCTTCAATGCGATCGCACAGTGGTGGTATGGTAATTTCTACTGTATTGATCCGATACAATAAATCCTGTCTGAATTTTCCTTCGGCTACCATTTGATGCAGCGGCATGTTGGTGGCACAAATCAAACGGATATCTCGGCATGTTGGTGGCGCAAATTAAACGGATATCTACTTCAAGCGATTGGTTTGATCCTACGCGCGTAATCTTGCGGGATTGCAGTGCACTTAACAACTTACTCTGCAGACTCATGCTTAAATTACCAATCTCATCCAGGAATAAAGTACCTCCATTGGCAAGTTCAAATCGGCCGGGCCGGTCTTCACGTGCATCGGTAAATGATCCTTTCTTATGACCGAATAGTTCACTTTCAAAAAGCGTTTCGGTAATGGCGCCCATATCTACAGACACAAATGAACTATCCTTACGCAATGATTTTTGATGAATAGCGCGCGCCACCAACTCTTTGCCGGTTCCATTTTCGCCCAGTATCAACACGTTCGCATCCGTCTTGGCAACTTTATCAATTAATGTAAATACATCATGTAGCGCGCTGCTCTGCCCGATTATATCGCGAAAGGGTTGACTGATCTGTTCTTCCAGCATTTGCTTGGCCTTGCGCAGCTTATCAACCTCATTGTATGATTTCTTCAACTTGATGGCCGTTGAAATGGTAGCTATCAATTTTTCATTTTGCCAGGGTTTTAAAATGAAATCGGTGGCGCCTTCTTTTAATGCACGTACAGCCATTTCCACATCGCCAAATGCAGTGATCATTATGACTACGGCATCCGGATCTCTTTCCTTTATTTGTTTGAGCCATTCGAACCCTTCTTTTCCGCTGGTAGTATCTTTGCTGAAGTTCATATCCAGCAGAATGGCATCATATGTGTCGTTGTTAAGGAGGAATGGAATCTTATTGGGATTCTTTTCAATTATTACCTGATGGTTTGATTTTTTTAGCAACATTTTCGCTGCTAACAAAACATCCTCATCGTCATCAATCATTAAAATTTTGCCGCCTTCGTTCACAGTAGTTTCAGTTTAAGTGTTTAGTAGAGAGGAAAAATTGTGCCAACGCTCAGGGTGTCCGAATTCAGCGTTTTTGATCCGCTGAATGTTCCTCTTTGTACAAATGTGTTCAATTTTGAACACAGAATGAAGTATAATTTGATGTTAATAAAGGATTTTGAAGATATTATTGGCGGGGAGTGAAAGCGTAGACTTCAAGTGTTTTATCCTTTATCAGGGTAATTTTTTCATCGGTGGCAATAACAAACCGGGTGTTCTGCGGAACTTCTATTGTATTTATTTCTTCCGTAAAGATGTCAAAGAAATGGACTTTATTATCCTTCAAAAAGTAGATGTCTTCTCCTAGTACGCTAAAATAAGTTGCGCCTCGGCTGTCTATTTTCTTCACAAACTGTCCGACATTATTTAACACGAAAAGTCCTTCTTTTTCATCCATTAGAAAAATGAAGTTTTGAAATTCGCGCATATGTACAAAGTGGAAAGTGCCTGTAGGGTCAACAATCGGATCTGATTCAAACAGCACCTTATTCGTACGAAAATCAATTTTCTTTATGGAATAGTCTGTATCCAATAACCAATGTATTGATCGTATACGCGAAAAGAGCGTGTTGATTTTTGAAATGCATACATACGAAAGGGATTCCAGCACTCCAATACTTCTACAGAAATACAATTTCTAAAATGATATTTTTCTTTTGCTACTCCATTCGGATCGAATTTTTCAATACCACAAGAAGAGGATAAATAGAACCCACCTAATCTATCTACCGAAATTCTTTCCACGTTAGTGAGGTGAATCTTTTCCTGGTGTAATTTCTGACTACCGATTTTTTGTGCCTCGGATGTTGTGGCCAATCCAACACACAAAATAAATATGATAGTATTGAAGGATTTAGATATCTTATCATACTTTTCTTTGGCGCATTTACACTTCTGGGTGAATTCATCATCAATTATGATTCAAACTTTTTCAATTCCACATTCACTCCGTCATACACTGCGTAGGTATTGAAATGAACCCACTCACCTAAATTTATATATCGGCTTGCTTTACCTACTGTTAAATCAAGTGGCAAGTGCCGGTGTCCAAAAATGTAAAAGTCGTGATGAATCTTTTTTTCAAGGTCGCGGCAATACGCCAATAGGTATTCATTTTCCTCACCCTGAAATTTTTCTTCCATTTTAGTATTGCTGATCCGGCTTTGTTTGCTCCAATGGTTAGCAAGGCCAATGCCAAGATTGGGATGAATGCGTGCAAAGATCCATTGTGCAACAGGGCTTGTAAAAACCTTCTTTAATAATTTGTAGGTGTGATCACCGGGTCCCAATCCATCGCCATGGCCTATCAGCATTTTATGTGTTTCTGTTTGAAGTATTATAGGTTCGCGATAAATCACGATGCCCATTTCATTTTCGAAATAGTCAAACATCCACATGTCATGATTGCCTGTAAAAAAAAAGATGGGCATGCCGGCATCGCGCAGTTCGGCTAATTTGCCTTGCAGGCGA
>JALOMN010000041.1 GCA_025455445.1 Cyclobacteriaceae bacterium | reverse complement strand
TACATCCATCAATACATTATTATCGCGAAAGCGCTATGCAATAATGGCGTTGCGTAAGAGTTTGCAAAAGTTTTATGATGATGTGGTGGATTGATAATACAAAAAGAAGAAAATGATTATTACCCTACGGAGAAATGATTAGCGCCTTAGTTACAAGGAAAGATTTTGCTGGGTATCGTATTATTTGTTGCATTCATTTATGTGTTGATTGGTGGTACTCAATACTTGTGGAATTGGTTGGTGCCTGCATTGTTTGCCGGGCCGGTGATCACCTTCTGGCAAACAGCCGGGTTACTTCTATTATCCAAAATAATTTTATGGCCCATAGGAAGAAGTCGTTGTGCCGGGTCACATCAAAATGGACCATGGAAATATTACTGGAAGGAAAAGTGGCAGAACATGTCTCCGGACGAGCGAGAAAAGCTGAAGCAAAAAATGAAAGAGAAGTGGTGCTATAAAGAGCCAGGTGAGTCAAGCAGCAATTAACCCTCTGCAATCGGTTGAAGTATATTTCCATTGAAAATAATTTAATTTTTTTTCAAAAACCTCGAACAATTCTCAAAACAGGGCGTTCAAGGAAACTGTGGAAACTTTGGTAAAGTAAATAGTTTCCATAGTTTTGCGGCCGCTTATGGAAGAACTAGAAACGAGAGACAAGATTTTGGAGGGCACTGAAGTGCTTTTCATGAAGTATGGAATACGCAGCGTAACCATGGATGACATTGCACGGCACCTGGCTGTGTCAAAGAAAACATTGTATCAGCATTTTGTTGATAAGGATGATCTGGTTTACAAAATGTCAGAAATGTACCTGGAACGCAGTCTTAATCAGTACGAAGAAATTGCGAAGAGCTCAAAAAATTCTATTGAAGAGCTAAGTAAAATTTCGGTTCGCATGAAACGGGATATGGAGAATTTTAATCCTTCTATGCTTTTTGATTTGCAGAAGTATCATCCCAAAGCATGGGGTTTATACAATGAGCATAAAGTAAAAATTCTCAGCCAGTCAGTAGTACGCAACATTCGCCAGGGAGTTGCTGATGGCTATTACAGATCGGATATCAACCCGGATATTTATGCAATAACCCGATTGATGCTGATTGAAGCAGCTTTCAATCCCGAATTATTTCCGAGAGATAAGTTCAATTTCGTGGAAGTGCAAACACAGCTCTTTGATTTATTCGTGCATGGTCTATGCACGGAAAAAGGAAAAAAATTATTTCAGAAATATAAAGAAGACTATTATCAACCCCTATTATGATGAGTATGAAAGCCCCTTATAGAATCATAATACCCATTTTTTTATGGGTATTAGTTGCAACGCATGGATATGCGCAGCAACCAACTTCACAAAAATTTTCTTTGCAGGAAGCAATCGATTTTGCAATAGAGAATAACATTAACATGAAAAACTCTAAAGAATCGGTGGAGGCCGCTGAAGCAAGAGTAAAGGAATTATTGGGAAGTGGCTTACCGCAGTTGAGTGCATCAGGAACTGTCATTGATAATTATATAATTCCCACTTCATTTATTCCAGCTATCATATTTGATCCCAACGCCCAACCGGGAGAATTAGTGGGAGTTCAGTTCGGAACACAATACACAGGTAATGCTGGTATTAATTTGCAACAAATGATTTTTAATGGTTCCTATTTTGTTGGTTTGAAGGCGAGCAAGACCTACACAGAGTTATCGCGCAAAGACCTGGTAAAAACCCAAACCGATGTAGTAGAGGCTATAAAAAAAGCTTACTATTCTGTGTTGGTAAGCAAGGAGCGCATTGAGTTGCTTGAAAAAAATTACCAGCGACTGGATACCTTGCTAAAACAAACCAAGGCACTTTATGAAAATGGTTTTACCGAGAAGATTGATCTGAATCGTGTACAGGTGCAGTTTAATAACATTGCAAATCTTAGAAACAACGCAGTTATTGGTTTGGAAGTAAGTTATAACCTGCTCAAGTTCCAAATGGGCTTGCCAATAGCCGCAAATATTGAGCTTAGTGATGAGCTTGAAACGCTCAAGTTTCTGGCATTGGATGATGATTTTAAAAAGGATTTTCAATACAGTAACAGAATTGAGTATAATATTTTACAAGTCAATAAATCATTGGTTGAACTCGATATAAAAAATACTAAATCCCAATACCTTCCAAACATTAGCTTATTCGGAAGTTATGGTGCAAGCTACGGTACTTCCGCATTTAACAGTATGTTTCAGTTCGGAGAGAATTGGCGCACGTTGGGAACGTTAGGCATCACTGCCAACCTGCCCATATTTGACGGGTTGCAGAAAAACAGAATAGTTCAACAGAAGAAAACAAGACTCAATCAAATTGAAAACAATCTGGAGTTGGTAAAAAATCAAATCGATTTGCAGCAGGATCAAGCCAGCAAGACATTTCAAACTTATCTTCAAACGTTGCGCACCCAACGCGAAAACATGGAGCTTTCTAAAGAAGTGTATGATGTAACTGTAATTAAATATCAACAAGGGGTTGGTTCTAATCTCGAGGTAATTGATGCAGATGCTGCCTATAAGGAAGCACAAACTAATTATTATGCCGCTCTTTATGATGCCTTGATTGCTTCTGTAGAAGTAGAAAAGGCATATGGAAAATTATTAAGCTCAACCAACTAAAACAATCACACTTAATTAACTATCGATATGAAATTGAATTTATATACAACATTTATTCCCGCTATTTTACTTTCAGCCTTAATTATTTCATGCAGTCAGGATAAGACTGCAAAGCTTGAAGAATTAAAAAGTAAAAGGGCCGATTTGGAAAAGGAAATTTCTTCATTGGAAAAGGAATTGAAAGTATCCGATACCTCAAAAGCGGTTGTCAAGTCAAAGGAAGTTGGAGCTATAGAACTGGCTCCAAGAGTGTTTGAGTATTATGTGCAAACACAAGGATTGATCCAGGCTGAGAATAATATTCTCGTAAGCGCAAAATCAGCCGGTGTGGTTACGCAGGTGTATGCACGTGAAGGTGATGCGGTAAACAAAGGACAGGTACTTGCGCAAATAGATAACTCACTTCTGTTAAGTTCTATCGAAGAAGTAAAAGGTGCTTTAGAGCTTGCCAAGACAGTATACGAACGACAGAAAAATTTATGGGAGCAAAAAATTGGTTCAGAAGTTCAGTATTTGCAAGCAAAGAACAATAAGGAAAGTCTTGAGAATCGATTAGCTACACTTAGGGAGCAAATTGAAATGACAAAAATTAAATCTCCTATTGTCGGAACAATTGATGCGGTGAATGTAAAAGTCGGAGAAAATGTAGCCCCCGGTATCCCTGCATTTCGTGTTATCAATAGTTCAGAACTTAAGGTTGCTTTAAAAGTTTCTGAGGCATATGTAAATACGATTAATAAAGGAGATAAGGTAACAGTCACAATTACGGACCTCGGTAAAACGTTTGAATCAACCATCAGTTTTGTTGGAAAAAACATTGATCCGCTCAGTCGTTCATTTCCAGTAGAAGTGAAACTACCTTCTGCTGCGCAATTGCGGCCTAATATGACTGCCGTGATTCGTGTTATATATCAAACTTTCCCTTCTGCATTGTGTGTTCCGATAAATATTGTACAGGATATCAATGGCGAAAAAGTAGTATATGTAGCAGAGCAAAAAGATAATCAACTGGTGGCGCGCAGAAAGGTTGTTAAGATTGATGGTGTGTATGATAACCTGGCACATATCTTATCAGGGTTACAGGCAGGTGATAAGATTATTACCGTGGGATACCAGGGATTGAATGATGGTCAGTTCATCAAGATATAGGTTCATAGTGTGTTGAAATTATATCTGATATAAAAATTATAATCTATGCAAGACATCGAGAAAGAGTTTAAACCAACGAGTTGGTCTATTGATAATAAGATTGCGATTTACGTAGCCACTATAATTATTTCCTTGGCCGGAATCATGACTTATAACAGCCTGCCGAAGGAAAATTTTCCAGAAGTAGTGTTTCCTCAGATTTTTGTAGCTACCATTTATCCGGGGGCATCACCTTCGGATGTTGAAAACCTGGTGACCAAGCAGATTGAAAAAGAAGTGAAGTCTATTGCAGGTGTGAAAAAGGTTTCTTCGAATTCTGTGCAGGACTTTTCAAATATCATTATTGAATTTGAAACAGATGTGGAAGTAAAGGAAGCCAAGCGCCAGGTGCAGGAAGCTGTAGATCGCGCAAAACCTGATCTTCCTACCAATTTACTGGATGATCCGCAGGTAGTAGATATCGATATCTCTGCGCTGCCAATTATGTTTGTCAACCTTTCGGGTGAGTATGATTTGCAAACTTTAAAGAAGTATGCAGAGCAAATGCAGGAAAAAATTGAATCGCTGCAGGAGATTAGAAGGGTAGATATTGTAGGTGCATTAGACAGAGAGATTCAAATCAACGTAGATATGTTTAAAGCTGCACTTGCCGGAGTGAGTTTTGACGATATCACCAATGGTATTAAGTATGAAAACATGATTGTTTCTGGCGGCCAGCTATCGGTGGACGGTATGAAGCGCTCTATCAGTGTGAATGGAGAATATACGTCAGCAGAGCAAATCGGAAATACGGTAATAGGTTCCATACGTGGAGGCAAATTATACCTTAAAGACATTGCCGAGATTGTTGATTCATTTAAAGAGCAGGAGAGTTATGCACGTCTTGACAAGAAGAATGTAATTACACTCAACGTAGTGAAGCGTGGTGGTGAGAATCTTATTAATGCTTCTGACCAAATCAATGAAATTGTAGCGGACTTTAAAGAAAATATTTTACCTCCCGGTGTCAAAATAACGATTACCGCTGATCAGTCTGATCAAACGCGTTTAACGCTTCATGATTTGATTAACACAATCATTATAGGTTTTATTCTGGTAACGATGATCCTGATGTTTTTTATGGGTGCTACCAATGCAATTTTTGTCGGATTGTCTGTGCCTATTTCCAGCTTTATTGCATTCCTGGTGTTTCCATCACTTGGCTTTACATTTAATTTGATGACACTTTTTTCATTCTTGCTCGCTTTGGGTATTGTGGTGGATGATGCGATTGTAGTGATAGAGAATACGCACCGTGTTTTTGATAATGGTAAAGTGCCGATACGCAAAGCTGCTAAAATTGCTGCAGGGGAAGTGTTTATGCCAGTTTTATCAGGAACACTGGTAGTATTGGCGCCATTTGTGCCACTCGCGTTCTGGCCGGGCACTGTTGGTGAGTTTATGTTTTTCCTCCCAATCACTTTGATTGTGGCGCTGCTGGCTTCATTATTTGTTGCCTATATTATGAATCCTGTATTTGCCGCAGATTTCATGAAAGCACATGATCATGATCACAGTGGAACGAAGTTTACAAAGGGATATAAAATTACAGCCGTAATTTTTGGTGGAATTGCGATTGTCTGGTACATCGTTGGCTTTTTTGGTTTAGGAAATTTTACCGTGTTCCTGTTTGGTGTCTATTCTATTCACCGTTTTGTAATGGAACAAGTGATATCTAATTTTCAAACCGTCTTCTGGCCAAGAGTTCAGAATATCTACATGAAAATGGTAGCATGGTGTTTGAAAAGCTGGCGACCATTTGGCGTAGTGGCTGGTGTAATCGCATTGTTCTTTTTTGCCATCGTTTTTACTGCAATCAGAAAGCCACCGGTAGGATTTTTTCCTAAGGGAGATCCGAATTTTATTTACACATATATCCGCTTACCCATTGGCACAGACCAACGTGTTACTGATTCAATAACCCAGATTGTGGAGGATAAAGTAATAGCAGTATTGGGAAATGATAATAAGATTGTAGAATCGGTGATTTCAAATGTGGCAGTCGGTGCAGCCGAAGATCAATTTTCTGGCACAAACGCACAACCTCACTTAGGTAAGGTGAGCGTTGCCTTTGTAAGTTTCTCGGAGCGTGATGGACAATCCACAGTGGAATATATGGATAAAATACGCGAAGCAGTTAAGGATGTGAAAGGAGCAGAAATATCTGTGGACCAGGAAGCTAATGGACCCCCAACCGGGAAACCAATTAATATAGAGATTGGCGCAGATGATTTTGACGTGCTGATTGCAACTGCCGATCGCACAAAGCGATATCTTGATTCGTTACAAATACCAGGTGTAGAAGAATTAAAGTCTGACTTTGAAAGCAGTAAACCTGAAATTGTAATTAACATCGATCGTGAAAAAGCAAACCGTGAAGGAATCTCTACCGCGCAAATTGGTGGTATCCTGCGCACAGCTATTTACGGTAGCGAGATTTCAAAATTCCGCGATGCCAATGATGACTATCCGATTCAACTGCGGATTCTGGAAACTCAACGCAACGATATTAATATGTTGATGAACCTGCCGATTACTTTCCGTGATATGACCATGGGTGGAGTGGTGCGTCAGGTGCCTTTATCTTCTTTTGCTAAAATAGAATACGCCAACAGTTATGCGGGTATTCGAAGAATAGATCAAAAGCGTGTAGTTACCTTATCCTCTAACGTATTGAGTGGTTTTAATGAAAATTTAGTCGTGGCTGAGATCAAAGAGGCACTCAAAAATTTATCAGTTTCAGATGAAGTTGAAATTAAGCTTACCGGTGCCCAGGAGCAGCAGAAGGAAACTTCCGATTTTCTTGGCAAAGCAGGTCTTGTTGCAATTGGCTTGATTTTTATGATCCTGGTAATTCAGTTTAACTCAGTAAGTAAGCCATTGATTATTTTATCAGAGATTGTGCTTAGTATAATTGGTGTATTGATTGGGTTCTCTTTATTTAAAATGGAAATATCAATTGTAATGACCGGTGTAGGTCTTATGGCACTGGCCGGAATTGTGGTGCGAAATGGTATTTTGCTTGTAGAATTTACCGACTTACTAATTTCACAAGGAGTGGAACTTAAACCAGCAATTATTGAAGCCGCTAAAACCCGAATGACACCGGTGTTGCTAACTGCAATGGCTGCGACTCTGGGCCTGGTGCCGCTGGCGGTTGGCTTTAACATTGACTTCGTAACGTTATTTACTGAATTCGATCCTCATATTTTCTTTGGTGGTGATAACGTAGCATTCTGGGGACCATTATCCTGGACTATGATATTCGGATTGATCTTTGGAACCTTCCTCACATTATTCTTTGTTCCGGTTATGTACTTAATTACTACAAAATCGAAAGAGAAAATATTTAGAAAGAAAACAGTTCACGCCAAACAATAGTCCAATAGAATAATTTCAACTATCCTGCGTCTTATGGAGCAGGATAGTTTTTTTATGAAATATAGAATCATGACGTTAGCATTCTTTCTGATAGTATTTATTTTGATTGACTTGTATGTCTTTCAGGCTGTCATAAATGTAAGTGCCAACTGGCCTGCAGTATGGAAATCTGCAGCCCGATATGGATTCTGGATTCCCTCTGCTGCATGCTTCATCGCGCTATTCTGGTGGACATTTGCTGATCCGTATTCTATTAGCGCAGGCATGCGTAACTGGATACTCACCGGTTTATTCGCAACTTATTTTTCAAAATTATTCGGTGTTTTCTTTTTGTTGATTGATGATGGACAACGACTGGTTCGATGGGTTGCAAAGTATTTTACAAAAGAACCTGCCAGTCCGATTCAAGGTGAAGTGATATCACGTTCGCAGTTTCTTTCTCAGGCTGCCATGGTGGCAACCGCAATTCCTTTTGGGGCAATGGCCTATGGAATTATTTCCGGAGCACACGATTATCGCATTCGAAGACAGATTGTGAATATTCCCAATTTACCAAAGCAGTTTGATGGACTGCGCATAGCCCAACTCTCTGATATACATTCAGGAAGTTTCTTTAATAAGACTGCCGTGAAAGGTGGCGTGGAAATGGTTTTAGGTGAAAAGCCGGATATGATATTCTTCACGGGCGACTTAGTCAACAACGAAGCTTCAGAAGTGAAAGAGTATATTGATGTATTTAACAAACTTCGCGCGCCATTAGGTGTATTTTCTGTTACTGGAAATCACGATTATGGCGATTACAAAAGCTGGGCAACTAAGGAAGCCAAGCAACAAAACTTCAAGGATTTAATTGAAGCGCATCGCTTGCTGGGATTTGATTTGTTGATGAATGAAAATCGAATAATCAATCAGGGCGGAGAGAAGTTAGCAATTATAGGTATTGAAAACTGGGGTGCAGGCCGATGGGCAAAGTATGGAAAACTTGATGCAGCATATGCGGGTACACAGGAAGCAACCACTAAAATATTATTGTCGCATGACCCCAGTCATTGGGATGCGCAGGTAAGACCGGCATACAAAGACATCGATTTGATGCTATCGGGCCATACACATGGCTTTCAGTTCGGTGTTGAAATTGGAGATTTTAAATGGAGCCCTTCGCAATATGCCTATAAACAATGGGCAGGGTTATATCAAGAAGGTGAGCAGCAACTATATGTCAATCGCGGATTTGGTTACCTGGGCTATCCGGGTCGTGTAGGCATGCCACCTGAAATTACAATTCTTGAATTAAAACGAGCCTGAGCGGCTCTATATTCATTTCGAATATATTTTTCATTACGCTGCATTCCTTACCTTTGGAATCATTAAACCTATCGCTATGATTCAATGGAAAGGAGTGTTTCCTGCACTCACCACAAAATTTACTGCTGACGATAAAATTGATTTCGCATTATTTGAAAAAAACCTGAAGGCACAACTCGATGCGGGCATGGAGGGTGTAATTCTGGGTGGTACGCTGGGTGAAGCCAGCGTGCTGAGCAATGAGGAGAAATTTGATCTCGTAAAGTTTACTGTGGAGAAGGTTGCCGGTAAAATACCGGTGGTGATGAATATTGCTGAAGGCAGCACGAGTGAAGCAGTTAAGCTTGCTATAGAAGCAGAAAAGTGTGGCGCAAAAGGTTTGATGATGCTGCCACCCATGCGATACAAATCAGATCATCGCGAAACGGTGACTTACTTTAAGGCAGTGGCTGAATCGAGCAGCCTGCCAATTATGATTTATAATAATCCCATCGACTATAAAATAGAAGTTACCCTTGATATGTTTGCCGAACTGGCCGACAATAAAAATATTCAGGCGGTGAAGGAATCTACGCGCGATGTATCGAATGTTACGCGCATGATCAATCGCTTTGGTGATCGCTTCAAAATTTTGTGTGGGGTAGATACCATCGCTATGGAAGAATTGATGTTGGGTGCAGATGGATGGGTGGCAGGTCTGGTATGCGCATTTCCAAAAGAAACTGTGGCTGTTTATAAATTAACACGGGCAGGTAAGTTCGAGGAAGCATTGAAAATCTATCGCTGGTTTCTTCCGTTGCTTGAATTAGACATTCATCCGAAACTGGTGCAATACATAAAACTTGCTGAGCAGGAAACGGGTATTGGTTCAGAATATGTGCGGGCACCACGTTTAACGTTGGTGGGTGAAGAACGCGAGCGTATATTAAAAATTATCAGAGACGGTATTAAGGCAAGACCAGTATTGGCTTAGGCATGTCGCGCTTTGGCTGGAAAGATATTGTAGCAGCGCATCGAGTCATCGATTCGGTTTTCCTCAATTCACCACAGTATGAGTATGAACCACTAAATGAAGTATTAGGTTGTCGTGTCATATTAAAAATAGAAACACAAAATCCAATTCGTTCCTTCAAGGGTCGTGGTGCTGATTTATTAGTATCACAATCCACCGAAAAAATGATTTGTGCCAGTGCAGGCAATTTCGGACAAGCCATGGCGTATGCGTGTCGCAAGTATTCCAAACCATTAATCGTGGTGGCCAGCGTAAATGCCAATCCATTCAAAATTGATCGC
>JALOMN010000354.1 GCA_025455445.1 Cyclobacteriaceae bacterium | reverse complement strand
AGCTGAAGCTGCCAAGGTAATTGAAAATGCGCAGAGAGACATAAACATTGCTTTTGTAAATGAGCTGTCATTGATTTTTGAAAAGATGGGAATTGACACACATGAAGTGCTTGAAGCAGCTGGAACAAAATGGAATTTCTTACCCTATCGTCCGGGTCTGGTAGGAGGGCATTGTATTGGTGTAGATCCATATTATTTAACCTATAAAGCAGAGAGTCTAGGTTATTATCCTCAGGTGATTCTATCGGGAAGGCGCATTAATGACAATATGGGTGCTCATATTGCTAGTCGGGTGATTAAACTCATGACACAAAATAATCTTTCTGTTAATGGTGGGCGGGTATTAGTTTTAGGAATCACATTTAAAGAAAATTGTCCCGATATACGCAACAGTAAGGTGATAGATTTAATTAGGGAACTTCAGACATATGGTGCCGATGTAGAGGTATTTGACCCACAAGCAGATAAAGAAGAAGTTAAACATGAGTATGGTTTATCCTTAATATCGTTACCCTCAAATAAATATTCTGCAATTGTATTAGCAGTAAGTCATAAAGAGTTTGCTTCAATAAATTGGTCAGCTATAAGAACAGATAAGACAGTTGTTTACGATGTAAAAGGCTTTTTAGATAAAAAGGAGATTTCAGCGCGCTTATAATTATATCTATAAAAATTCATGGAACATATATTAGTAACAGGTGGAGCAGGATATATTGGTAGCCATACCCTGGTAGAATTAATAAAGTCAGGATATCGCGTAACCGTTATTGATACACTTGAGCGCAGCGAGATTAAAATAATTGAGGGTGTAGAAAAAATCACCAACACAAAAGTTGATTTTCATAAAATTAATTGTCTCGATTATTTGGCGCTTGATAGCCTGTTTTCAAAATATAAATTCAATGCGATAATTCATTTTGCAGCCTATAAATCTGTTAATGAATCAGTAGTAAAGCCAATTGAATATTATAAGAATAATATAGAATCGTTACTTACCCTGTTGGAAGTAATGAAAAAGCATCAGGTGAACGATTTAATTTTTTCTTCTTCCTGCACAGTATATGGTCAACCGGATAGTATTCCGGTAGATGAATCAGCGCCATTTAAAAGAGCAGAATCGCCTTACGGAGCTTCAAAGCAATTGTGTGAACGCATTCTGGAAGATGCAGCCACAGTTGAGTTTAGAATAATTTCATTGCGTTACTTCAATCCAATCGGGGCACATGAAAGCGCACTGATTGGTGAGTTACCTATTGGCATTCCTAACAACCTAGTTCCCTATGTAACCCAAACGGCTGCAGGTCTAAGGGAAAAGCTGACTGTGTTTGGTAACGATTACAACACACCTGATGGTTCCTGCGTGCGTGATTTTATTCATGTAGTAGATGTTGCCAATGCTCATGTAAGGGCAATAGATTACCTTAGTCGTCATCCAAAAAATGGTTCATTTGAAGCATTTAACCTTGGCACAGGCACAGGAGTATCTGTATTAGAATTGGTGAATAAATTTATTGAAGTAACCGGAATTCAGCTTCCGTTTACTATTGGCCCAAGAAGACCGGGTGATATAGAAAAGGTATATGCGGATCCAAAAAAGATACGTGATGCTTTTGGTTGGCAGACGAACTATTCGCTGGGTGAGTCTTTGCTACACGCCTGGAATTGGGAGAAAAAAATCCGTAACAAGTAATCTATGAGTTCGGTCAAAATTCAGATGGTTGATTTGCAATCACAGTATCTTCGTATCAAAAGTGAAATAGATGAAGCAATTCAGCAAGTATTAGACTCTACAGCATTTATTCAAGGGCCTGCGGTAAAACTCTTTTCTGAGTCACTGGCTACCTATCTAAACTCAAAAGCAGTAGTGCCCTGTGCGAATGGAACTGATGCATTACAGATTGCCTTGATGGCCCTCGGTTGCAAACCTGGCGATGAAGTTATTCTTCCGGTGCACACCTATGTTGCAACGGCCGAAGTGATTGCGTTGCTTGGACTTACTCCTGTATTTACCGAGGTGGATGAGAATACGTTTAACATTGATGTTAAACAAATAGAAAGCAAAATAACGGATCGCACATTTGCAATAGTACCGGTTCACTTATATGGTCAGTGTGCTGATATGGAACCGCTTCTGGAAATTGCAAGACGGAAAAATATTTATGTGATTGAGGATGTTGCTCAGGCACTAGGCGCTGTTTATTCTTTTTCAGATGGCAGAAAGTTGAAGGCGGGTACAATGGGCACCATTGGTTGCACTTCATTTTTCCCTTCTAAAAACCTGGGATGTTTTGGTGATGGTGGTGCTATCTTCACACAAGATGTTTTGTTGGCAGAGAAAATAAGAATGATTGCCAATCATGGTCAACGAATCAAATATCACCATGATATCATAGGCGTAAACAGTCGTTTGGATACGATTCAAGCTGCGATCTTAAATGTGAAGTTGAACTATCTTGATGATTATGCGAAACGAAGAAATGCAGTGGCCGATTATTATGATCGTGAGTTGGGATCTTTGTCATTTCTCGAACTTCCGGTAAGAGCTAAAAATTCCACTCACGTATTTCATCAATACACATTAAAATTAAAAGGAATAAGTCGCGAAGATTTTAAATCATACCTTGAAAGTAATGGTATTCCATCCATGATTTACTATCCGGTGCCATTGCATTTACAAAAGGCATATCAAAGACCTGAATATCCTGAAGGAAAATTTATAATTACTGAGCGACTATCTCAATCGGTGATATCATTGCCAATTCATACTGAAATGACTGAAGTCCAATTGTCTTATATTTGCAATTCTATCAAAGCGTATTCTGAAAATGGCAAATGATAAGGCATATTTCGCACATGAAACTGCTGTAATAGACGAAGGATGTGATATTGGTGCAGGCACAAAAATCTGGCACTTTTCGCATATCATGGCCAATTGCAAAATTGGTGAGCAATGTAACCTAGGCCAGAATGTGGTAGTTTCTCCTCAGGTAGTTTTGGGCAGAAACGTGAAAGTGCAAAACAATGTATCTATCTATACGGGAGTAATATGTGAGGATGATGTGTTTCTTGGTCCTTCCATGGTTTTTACTAATGTGATTAATCCTCGTAGTGCCATTAATCGTAAAAACGAATATGCTAAAACTATCGTAAAGCAAGGTGCTTCGATAGGAGCTAATGCTACAATTGTA
>JALOMN010000353.1 GCA_025455445.1 Cyclobacteriaceae bacterium | reverse complement strand
ATGATTTAGCCTCCAAAGCTCCATCCATTGATACACCGCTGCATGGATTTCTTCCCTTCAAACACATCGACCATTTGCATCCGGATGCAGCGATAGCCATTGCCGCAGCAAAAGATGGAAAGAAAATCACACAAGAGTTGTTCGGAGGTAAAATCGGCTGGGTAGAATGGCAACGTCCCGGTTTTGATTTAGGTCTTAAACTCAAGCAATGTCTCGATGAAAATCCGGGCATACGCGGAATCATGCTGGGCTCACATGGTTTATTCACCTGGGGTGATACAGCGTATGAAAGTTATTTGAACACGCTGGAAGTAATAGAAACCTGCGCGGAATACCTCGAACAAAACTATGGAAAGCGCAGACCGGTGTTTGGAGGTATGAATATAAAATCATTATTGAAAGAAGATAGATTAAAGCAAGCTGCCACACTCGCTCCTATCCTTAGAGGCTTATGTTCAAGTCACACGCGCATGATTGGTCACTTCACAGATGATGAACGCGTGCTCGAATTCACCAACTCACACGACCTTGCAAGACTGGCCCCTTTGGGCACCAGTTGCCCTGATCATTTTCTACGCACAAAGATTAGTCCGCTCGTATTAAATCTTTCTACAGAAGAAGACCTATCAAATTCGAAAGCAACAAAAGAAAAACTACTGCCTGCATTTGAAGCCTATCGCAAGATGTATGCAGAGTACTATAATTCATGCAAGCATCCGAACAGTCCGGCCATGCGGGACCCAAACCCTGTCGTGATTCTATATCCGGGTGTGGGCATGTTCACCTTCGCGAAAGACAAACAGACGGCACGTGTAGCGGCTGAGTTTTATATCAATGCCATCAATGTAATGAAAGGTGCCGAAGCTGTATCGGAATACACTTCACTTCCGCGTCAGGAAGCCTTTAACATTGAGTATTGGCTATTAGAAGAAGCTAAACTACAACGCATGCCAAAGCCTAAACCACTTACAGGCAAAGTTGCATTGATTACCGGCAGTGCCGGAGGTATTGGAAAAGGCATTGCTAAAAAGTTTGCGGATGAAGGTGCTTGTGTTGTCATTAACGACAATGATGCCGATCGTTTAGCCAAAGCGGAGGAAGAATTCAAAAAGAAATATGGTAAGGATGCCTATACTTCTGTGGTGATAGATGTGTTGAAACCCGAACAGATTAAAGAGGCCTTTGAAAAAGCTGCACTTGCTTTTGGCGGTGTTGATATTGTGGTGAATTGTGCCGGTATTTCCATCTCCAAACCTTTGGAAGAGCATACTGAAAAAGACTGGGATATCTTGTACGATATTCTGGTGAAAGGACAATTCCTCGTGACACAGGCAGGTGTGGAAGTAATGCGCAAGCAGGCACTGGGTGGTGATGTGATAAACATCGTGAGTAAGAATGCATTGGTAAGTGGCCCGAACAACGCAGCCTATGGTTCCGCGAAAGCGGCACAGTTACACCTGAGCCGATTGAATGCGGCAGAGTTAGGACCTGATAAAATCCGGGTGAATGTAGTCAACCCCGATGCCGTGATTAGCGACAGTAAAATCTGGGAAGGCGCGTGGGCGGAAGGTCGAGCAAAAGCATACGGTGTAAAGGTGGAAGAACTCCCCGCCTACTATGCGAAGCGAACCTTGTTGAATGAAATTATTTTACCGGAAGACATAGCCAATGCGTGTTTTGCTTTCGTAGGCGGGTTGCTCACTAAATCAACCGGAAATGTGTTGAATGTGGATGGTGGTGTGGCGATGGCATTTGTAAGATAATAGCTGTTAGTTGCTTGTTGTTAGCAGTATACCAGCAAAATCAATAAACTAAAAAACGAAGAACTAACAACCATCAACTCAATTTACAAACAATGAGATACATCTTTATTCTTTTGTTACTCTGTTTTCAACTTCAAGCCTCTTCACAACAGAGACACCGAGTAATTGTTCTGACAGATATTGAAGCTGACCCGGATGATGCCCAATCGTTAGTAAGGTTTTTGCTTTATTCCAATCAGTGGGATGTAGAAGGACTCATTGCCACTACTTCCATACATCAAAAAAACAGAGTTGCCCCTGAGTCAATACATAAAATAATTGCAGCCTATGATAAAGTGCAACCCACTTTACTAAAACACGAACCCGGTTATCCTGCTTCTGCGGAGTTAAAGGCTATTGTGAAGAAAGGGCTTGCTGTGTATGGCATGGAAGGCGTGGGTGAAGGCAAAGATTCGGAAGGGTCAGAATGGATTATCAAAGCGCTGGAGAAAAATGATGAGCGTCCTCTATGGATATCAGTATGGGGCGGACCAAATACTCTTGCACAAGCGCTTTGGAAAATAAGGAAAACAAAATCGGCAAAGGAAGCAGAACGATTGTATAGCAAATTGAGAATATATACCATCTCTGACCAAGACGATTCCGGTCCATGGATAAGAAAAATTTTTCCAAACATCTTTTACATCGTTACACCAGGATATAATTACACGTACGCCACGTGGCTGGGCATTGCCTTTCCAGTGCCCGGATCCAATACCGAAGTTACCTCCAATGAATGGCTTGCAAAAAATATTCAGCAAGCACATGGCCCGCTGGGTGCTGCCTACCCCGATGTTGCTTATGGTATGGAAGGCGATACACCTGCCTTTCTTTCATTAATTAATAATGGATTGAATGATGCAGAACATCCGAACTACGGAGGCTGGGGTGGTCGCTATGAATTATATAAACCGCCATTTCAAGATTCGAACACGGGAAGATTCAAAAGAGAGAACTGGCCAAAAGATGAACCGGAAACACGCCCCATCTGGACCAATGCAAACGATTCGGTTGTATCTAAAACAGATCAAAAAAGTTATGTCGGCAATCGTGAAACAATCTGGCGTTGGCGCGAAGAATTTCAGAATGATTTTGCAGCACGTATGGATTGGTGCACAAAAGAATATAAGGATGCTAATCATCCACCGGTTCCTGCATTGGCGCATCCAGAAATCAAGAAGCAGGAACCTATAAGGGCGATGTGAGTTTTAGACCTTATTCACCAAATATTTACAACCTTCCTGTTGCCGCTCCTGCGGTTTCAAAACCAGAAACTATTCACTTTATTCTGAAAGTAACAGATAAAGGAACACCCGCATTAACAAGATATAAAAGAGTAATTGTAACCATACTTCCAAAATAAGTTACTATGGCACGACTTGCATTTAAAATGAAACTTCACCGTGGCCAGGAAACTGAGTATCAACGCAGGCACGATGCCTTATGGCCTGAGCTAAAAGAGTTACTAAAACAAACAGGAATTTCAGAATACTCCATCTTTCTTGATGAAGAAACAAACTTTCTTTTCGGTATATTGAAAATAGAAAATCCATTGGCGATGGATGAATTACCGCGCCATCCGGTGATGAAAAAGTGGTGGGCGTATATGAAAGATATTATGGATTGTAACCCTGATAACTCGCCAGTAAGTATTCCTTTGAAAGAAGTTTTTTATTTGAAATAATGGTTGATAGTAATTACGCCCCTAACAACAAACAACCTCCAACCAGCAACTAATATGCAAATCGAAAAGCAACACATCCAGAAACATAACAACACACTGCTCAAATCACACGAGCGAAAGCTGAAGCAGTTGTCGGGTGAGATTCCTAATGCACAGAAAATCATTCGCAAGTTGATTGATTTTCAGATTGCCATACCCAGTTGGGCGTTGGGTACGGGCGGCACGCGCTTTGGCCGATTTTCAGGAGGGGGCGAACCGCGGTCGCTGGAAGAAAAAATTGAAGATGTGGGATTATTGCATGCACTGAACCAATCAAGCGGAGCAATCTCACTGCACATTCCATGGGACATTCCCTCCAACAACAGAAAGATAAAAGCATTGGCAGCAGCGCATGGACTAAAATTCGATGCGGTGAATTCCAACACCTTTCAGGACCAACCCAATCAAAAGCTGAGTTATAAGTTTGGATCATTGCAACATGTCAATGCTAAAGTTCGTCAACAGGCCATCGACCATAATATTGAAGTGATTAAATATGGAAAAGCACTTGGCTCCAATTCAATTACCGTGTGGCTGTCCGATGGTTCATGTTTTCCCGGTCAATTGAATTTCAGAAAAGCATTTCAACGCACGCTTGAAGGCTTGCAGGAAATTTATGCAGCGCTTCCTTCCAACTGGAAGATGTTTGTGGAGTACAAAGCCTTCGAACCGAATTTCTATTCCATGACGGTGGGTGATTGGGGGCAGTCTTATTTGTATGCAAGCAAACTCGGGCCAAAAGCATATACGCTGGTTGACCTAGGTCATCACTTGCCCAATGCCAATATAGAGCAAAACGTATCGCTATTGCTGATGGAAGGAAAATTAGGTGGTTTTCATTTCAACGATTCAAAGTATGGCGATGATGATTTAACAGTCGGAAGTATTAATCCTTATCAACTCTTTCTGATATTTAATGAATTAGTAGAAGGCAT
>JALOMN010000040.1 GCA_025455445.1 Cyclobacteriaceae bacterium | reverse complement strand
ATTTTCCGCATAACCCCATAACTCCTTCCTAACTTTTTCATGCAAACATTCTGCAAACGCCTCAGCCAGTCGGTCGGCAAGTGCTTTCACCATAATCTCAGAGTAATCATCATGGTTAGCTTTATGCTTTTCAACTAATTTTTCAATACCAATGCCGGCTGTTACTGCAAACAAACCAAAATAATCTTTACCCGGTTCAGGAGAAATAAAATCAGCCAAACAAAAATTAGGTAAATTCTGTGCCTTTTTATTCTGTTGTCTTAAAAAATGAAAAGTGGCAAATTCATTTCCCTTATCATTAAGTAATACTACATCGTCTTCTTTTCTCTGTGCAGGAAAAAATGCTACCACTCCATTTGCCTGTAAACTGTTTCCGGCTATTATTTCATCCAGCATTTTATTGGCATCTGCCAACAATTTAGTTGCCTCTGCGCCTACAATTGCATCTTTTAAAATACCCGGATAACGACCCGCAAGCATCCATGTTTGAAAGAATGGAGTCCAATCAATATACTTTCTTAACTCTGTTAAAGGATAGCTTATTAATTCTTTTCTACCAATAAATGCAGGGCGCTTAAAAGATATGGAAGTCCAATCAATACGGGTTTTATTTTTCCTGGCTTCTTCCAGCGAGATATAATTCTTTAATTGTTGTCTTCCTTCATGGTCTTTGCGCAACTCACTGTATTCATTATTTATTTTGGATACAAAAGCTTCGCGCGATAAAGGGTTAATCAACTCACTGGCAACTGGCACCGAACGTGAAGCATCCAACACATGCACAACCGGTCCGGAATAGGCAGGTGAAATTTTCACAGCTGTATGTATGCGAGAAGTAGTTGCACCGCCAATCAACAAAGGCAAATTCATTTTCTCACGCTCCATCTCTTTTGCAAAATGAACCATTTCATCAAGGGAAGGAGTTATTAACCCACTTAAACCGATAATATCCACTTTCTCCCTTTTAGCAGCTTCGAGTATTTTTTCAGCAGGCACCATTACACCCAAATCAATCACGTTATAATTATTGCAGGCCAGCACCACACCCACAATATTTTTACCTATGTCATGCACATCACCCTTTACCGTGGCAAGTAAAATTTTAGCTGCAGCCTGATTTGTGTTTCCTGAAATCCGTTTTTCTTCTTCCAGAAAAGGTGTCAAAAACGCAACTGATTTTTTCATAACCCTTGCACTTTTAACAACCTGCGGCAAAAACATCTTACCTGCTCCAAATAAATCTCCCACTACATTCATGCCTGCCATTAAGGGTCCTTCAATTACATCCAATGGCCGTCCATATTTTTTAAGTGCTTCTTCGGTGTCAGCATCCACAAAATCGATAATTCCCTTCACCAGAGAATGGGTGATGCGCTCTTCAACGGATCCTTTTCTCCATTCATCATCTACCTCCTTTTTACGAGCAGAACCTTTTACGCTTTCAGCAAACTCGAGTAATCTCTCAGTTGCATCGTCTCTTCTGTTCAACAATACATCTTCAACACGTTCGAGTAAATCCTTGGGGATCTCGTCATATACCTCCAACATGGTCGGATTAACAATACCCATATCCATACCATGCTTAATACCATGATACAAAAAGGCAGAGTGCATTGCTTCACGTACCTTCTGATTGCCACGAAAAGAAAATGAAACATTACTTACACCGCCACTCACATGAGCGTTGGGCAAATTTTCACGAATCCATTTCGTTGCCTTAAAAAAATCAAGGGCATAATTCCGATGCTCTTCTATTCCAGTAGCTACCGGAAATATATTTGGATCAAAAATGATATCTTCTGAAGGAAAGTGCACAACATTCACCAGCATATCATAAGCCCGCTTACAGATATCAATTCTGCGTTGATAGGTATCCGCCTGACCCTGCTCATCAAATGCCATAACAACTGCAGCAGCACCATAACGCCTCACCAGTTTAGCCTGCCGGATAAATTCTTCCTCGCCTCCTTTAAGGCTTATAGAGTTAACGATGCCCTTACCTTGCAAACATTTCAAGCCAGCTTCAATCACTTCCCACTTTGATGAATCAATCATCACAGGTATGCGCGAAATTTCCGGTTCTGATGCCATCAGGTTTAAAAACCTAACCATCGCTTCTTTCGAATCGAGCATTCCTTCATCCATATTCACATCGATCACCTGAGCGCCACCGCGCACCTGATCCAATGCTACTTCGAGTGCTTGATCAAACTTATCTTCCTTAATTAACTTAAGAAACCGGGCGGATCCCGTCACATTAGTACGTTCTCCTATATTCACAAAATTGGATCCGGGCGTTAAAACAACCGCTTCAAGGCCGCTCAGTTTTAGTGGTTTAAACATGCTCTGCAACTTGACGGGGTTTATACTTGGCGGCCTTCTCTGCTATTGCCCGAATGTGTGCCGGAGTAGTGCCGCAGCATCCTCCCACCACATTCACTAATCCTTCCTTTAAAAATTCTTCCATCTGATCAGCCATCTCTTCTGGTGATTGGTCGTAATGACCAAACGCATTTGGCAAACCGGCATTCGGATAGGCGCTCACAAAAAATGGTGCCTGTTCATTTAATACTTGTAAATAAGGACGCAATTGGGATGCTCCCAACGCGCAATTCAAACCGATGCTTAGCAATGGAACATGAGAAAGCGAAACTAAAAACGCTTCGGTTGTTTGACCAGAAAGCGTACGCCCACTGGCATCTGTTATTGTTCCTGATACCATCACGGGAACTTTCACCCCAGTTTCTTCAAAATATTCTTGTATCGCAAATAATGCAGCCTTTGCATTCAAAGTATCAAAAACCGTTTCCACCAGCAGTAAATCCGCACCGCCATCCAGCAATCCTTTTACCTGTTCTTTGTATGCGATTCGCAAATCATCAAAGGTTACAGCTCGATAACCGGGATTATTCACATCGGGTGATAGTGATGCCGTGCGATTGGTGGGACCAATAGCACCCGCAACAAATCTTGGCTTGTCGGGTGTAGTTTTAGTAACTTCTACAGCTACTTCTTTTGCAATTTTGGCTGACTGAAAATTCAATTCATAGACAACCTCTTCGAGGTGATAGTCAGCCTGGGCAATGGAGGTGCCGCTGAATGTATTGGTCTCAATGATATCCGCCCCTGCCAATAGATATTGTCGATGAATATCTTTAATAATATCCGGCCGCGTAATTGATAACAAATCATTGTTACCCTTTAATGGTGAGGAATGATTTTTAAAACGCTCTCCTCTGAAGTCAGCTTCTTCCAGCGTATGTCGTTGAATCATCGTGCCCATGGCACCGTCCAACACTAAGATCCGTTCACGTAAGATTTCTTCGATTTTCACTCTTTCAGTTTTAAATGATTGCTAACCAGAAAGAGCCTTTTGAATGGCCGCTCATCTTTTCTGCATACGTTTGAAACGCGCAGAAGGGAATTAGCACCATGTTATGAGCAAGGTTGCTAAGACTTCGCAGGGCCCAGTCCCTCAGTCTTTCTGGATAAGCACCACAAAGAAACATAATAAGCCACTAATATTAAAATCCAGATGTTTAATTTTACACTCAACATTAAATGTATATTCATTGAAACTTGCTGCTATTGACATTGGTTCTAACGCGATTCGTTTCCAGGTTTCTTCGGTATTAGAAAGCGGCAACAGTGCACAGTTCAAAAAAATGGAATATGTGCGATTTCCGTTGCGCTTAGGGCACGATGTATTCACTACCAATCGCATAAGCGATAAAAGCTTTGCCCGGTTTAAAAAACTCATGACAGCCTATAAGCTATTACTTGAGCTATATGAAGTTGACGACTATATGATTTGTGCAACTTCAGCCATGAGAGAATCTGAAAACGGGCAGGAGCTTGCCTCGCAAGTGAAAAAAGAATTAGGATTATTTATTGATATAATAGATGGGCAGCGCGAAGCAGAACTTATTAATTCAGCCATTCAATCTTACCTGGGAGAACATACCTATTTGCATATTGATGTAGGTGGCGGTAGCACCGAGCTTAACATTTATCATGGCGGTAAAAAAATAAAGACACGTTCCTTCCGCGTAGGTTCAGTAAGAATATTAGAAAATCATGACCTTCCTATTGTATGGAAGGATATGGAGGCTTGGATAAAGGAAACCATAAAACCGAGCATGGGCAAGGTTACCGCAGTTGGTACGGGTGGTAACATCAGTAAAATCTATGAACTTGCACGTCTGAAACCAAATAAATTGCTTTCGCTAAAGAAAATGTATGACGTAAAAGACATGATTCTAGCGCATTCCATGGAAGATCGTGTCTATAAATTACAGATGAACCCTGACCGTGCTGATGTGATAATTCCGGCTAGCAGCATTTATATGAAAGTGATGGAATGGGCTAATGCCAAAAATATTTTTGTTCCGGAGGTGGGTCTTAAAGATGGCATGATGTTGCATCTTTATGAGCGTAATGCCAAGCAAAAGAAAATAGAATTTGTTAACAAAGAGGACCAATCGAAAGGAAAAAAATCCTTCACAATCAATAAGTTGAGCTAAAATAGCGACACGTCCCTGAACGTATCCTGAGTGATTTTATAAAACTCTTTATGGATATTAAAGGGTTGCTCTCCATTCTGTTCTTTCACTGTATAATCGCCATTTTCCTGCATGAAATAGGCATTGACGTTGTCTTTCAGATTGAACTTTAAAATATTCATCGCCTGCTTCTTGAGCATCTCCTGTTCAAGACTAAACAGTGATTCTATTCTCCTATCGAAACTTCGTACCATGGCATCCGCGCTGCCTATATATACTTTCGGATTACCCGCATTATGGAAATAATAAATACGAGAATGCTCGAGGTACTCACCCACTATGGATATCACTTCAATATTTTCACTTAAGTTTTTACGTCCGGGTCTTAAACAGCATATGCCGCGGATGATCAACTTTATTGGAACACCAGCCTGTGATGCTTCATAAAGCGCATTGATAAACTCCCTGTCCTGCAAGGAATTCATTTTAATCACAATTCCGGCTGGTAATCCTTGCTTAAAATTTTCAGCTTCCCTTTTAATTAAGTTACACAACTGAATACGCATATCGCGCGGTGATGTAATAAGATTCCGATAAGCAGAAGGCTGCGAATGACCTGTGATTACATTGAAGAATTCAGACACATCATGCGCATAGCTTTCATTGGTAGTAAGTAAGCCCACATCTGTATATATGCGCGAAGTAGATTCGTTATAATTTCCGCTTGCCAGGTGAACATACCGATAAACCCGATCCGGTTCATTGCGCACAATCAATAATAACTTCGTATGAGTTTTTAAACTGCTCACACCGTAAATCACAAAACATCCCGCTTTTTGCAAACGCTGTGCTTCGCGCAAGTTGTTCTCTTCATCAAACCGGGCTTTCACTTCAAATAACACTGCCACGTGTTTGCCGTTTTCAGCAGCCCGCAACAGGGCAGCAGTAATACGTGAGTCCTTGGCTACCCGGTAGATGGTAATTTTGATTGACAATACCATTGGGTCTTCCGCTGCCTTTTCAATAAGTTCAAGCAAAGGATCCATTGAATCATATGGATGATGCAGCAACACATCACGCTCCTTTAGTACTTCAAAAATATCCCTTGTACCAAATTCAGGAAAGGATACCGGTGTGCGCGATGGCGGAAGAATTGCCCCCTTATCTTTAAATTCTTTATGATTAATAATCTGGTTAAGACCGGAATAGTCAATCAGACCTTGAGCAGGTATTTGAAAAATATTCAAGTCATCAATATCCCATTGAATTTTCAATAACCGTAGCAACCAGAGCGAGGGTTTACCCTGAATATCAAGTTTTACTACGCGCCCCGTGCGTCTTGTTTGTAATTTTCGCTTAAGTTCTTCCAGAAAATTAGATTCAATATCTTCACTTTCTTCTAAAGTAAAATCACCATTTCGGTTAATTCGAAAGAGGTTGATTGCCTCAATCTCAACATTGCGAAACAATTGGTGAATGTTATTCTGAATAATCTGCTCTAGAGGCACAAATGAGATAGTGTGATCAATATTCAAAATCTCATAAAAGCGCGGAATGTTGCTGGGTACCTGAATAAATGAAACACGTAACTGGTTATTTGAGTCTTGCGGGTTTTTTGTAATTACTCCAAATAGCAACCTGTTGTATTTTAATACCGGGAAAGTATGATAGTTGTCGAACAACATGGGGGTAAGCATCGGATAAATAGTACGTTCAAAGTACTGATTTACCAATCGCATATGCTCTGGAGAAAGTGAATGATAATCTGTAATACGGAAACCGTTGGATTCAAAAAGAGGCTTGAGTGATTCTATGTAATAGCTATTCTCTGCCTCTACAAATTTCTGTATTTGAGAAAGCAAGTGTTTACGAAATGTAACTTCTCGCAACCCGCTGTAATCAAATCGCTCCTTACCGTAATCAATGTAATTATAAAGACTACCTAACCGGATGGTACAAAATTCATCGAGATTGGAGGAAGTGATGGCAAGAAATCTAAGACGATCTAAAATACTGCGCTCCTCTTTCTTTGCCTGATCAAGCACACGGTAATTAAACGTAAGCCAGCTTAAATCACGGCTGATAAAATTGCTCTGATAGATTTGACTATCAATCGTATCGGCAGCATTCAATCCCATCACCTCATCCCACGGATTCATCATATATCAATGCGGGCGTACTTGGCATTCTTTTCAATAAAGTCCCTTCGTGGTGCTACTTCATCGCCCATCAGCATAGAGAATAGATGATCAGCTTCTGCTGCTGATTCAATGCTTACTTGTTTTAAC
This sequence comes from Cyclobacteriaceae bacterium, assembly GCA_025455445.1. Lineage (GTDB taxonomy): Bacteria > Bacteroidota > Bacteroidia > Cytophagales > Cyclobacteriaceae > ELB16-189. Next base: position 2,906 of record JALOMN010000040.1, on the reverse strand, counting down.
GTGCGTCTTACCGGATCCATTGTGGTTGACCATAACTGTTCCGGATTCATCTCACCCAGACCTTTATATCGCTGCACTCCTACACTATCTTCATTTCCACCTTTGCTTAATTCTTTGATTATAGCATCGCGCTCTTCTTCATTCCAGCAATAGCGCTCCTCTCTTCCCTTTTTAAGAAGATATAAGGGAGGTAATGCGATGTATACATAACCTTGTTCTATCAAATCGCGCATATAGCGAAAGAAGAATGTAAGTATAAGCGTACGAATGTGGCTGCCATCCACATCTGCATCCGTCATGATGATTACTTTGTGGTAACGTAATTTTGTAAGATTCAACGCTTTGTTATCCTCGGCCGTTCCAAAACTTACGCCCAAAGCGGTAATCATATTTTTGATTTCCTCATTCTCGTATATCTTATGTTCCTGCGCTTTCTCAACATTCAATATCTTACCACGCAAGGGAAGAATTGCCTGAAAATTTCTATCGCGACCTTGCTTGGCTGAACCACCTGCCGAGTCACCTTCCACCAGGTATAATTCACAAATACCAGGATCTGAACTCGCACAATCAGCTAGTTTTCCCTGTAATCCGGTGCCTGACAAAACGTTTTTACGTTGCACCATCTCACGGGCTTTGCGAGCAGCAATGCGCGCCTGTGCCGCAAGAACTACTTTACTCACAATCAACTTTGCCTCTTTGGGATTCTCTTCAAGAAAATTCTGCAAAGCTTCACCAACTGCTATATCAACCGCACCCATCGCTTCTGAATTTCCAAGCTTTGTTTTGGTCTGACCTTCAAACTGAGGTTCAGCAACTTTAACTGAAATTACAGCTGTTAAGCCTTCACGGAAATCATCACCACTAATTTCCACTTTTGCTTTCTCTAATAATCCCGATTTATCGGCATAGGTTTTTAGTGTGCGGGTCAATGCTCTTCTGAATCCAGCTACGTGGGTGCCACCTTCATGTGTATTGATGTTATTCACATAGGACACGAGGTTCTCGCTGTAGGAAGTATTATACCCAAGCGCTACCTGCACTGGAATTTCACCCTTGTTATTTTCAACGTAAATTGGTGTTGAGATGAGTTTTTCGCGCGTAGAGTCTAAATATTCTACAAATTCGCGGAGACCTCCCACAGAAAAGAATGAGGTACTCTTGGCTACTCCCTGCTCGTCTTTATCCCGTTTGTCTACGAGATTCAATTTAATGCCTGGGTTAAGAAAAGCGAGTTCGCGCAAGCGGGTGGCTACAGTTTCATAGTTATATTCGGTAGTAAGTGTAAAAACTTCATTATCTGGCTTGAAGTGGATTGTAGTTCCTCTGCGTTCAGAATCACCGATTACACGCACAGGATATTGTGGTACACCCCTATGATATTCCTGTTCAAAAATTTTACCCTCACGATACACTGTTGCCGTTAGTACTGACGATAACGCATTCACGCAGGAAACACCCACTCCGTGCAGTCCTCCTGAAACCTTATAGGTATCCTTATCGAACTTACCCCCAGCATGCAATACAGTCATTACAACTTCAAGCGCAGAGCGCTTTTCCTTTTCATGCATGTCGGTGGGGATACCTCTTCCGTTATCTTCCACTGTAACAGAATTATCTTCATTGATAATCACGTGGATATCATCGCAATAACCCGCCAGTGCTTCATCAATTGAATTATCTACTACTTCCCAAACAAGATGATGGAGGCCTTTCACCCCTATATCTCCTATGTACATGGCTGGCCTTTTCCGAACTGCTTCCAGCCCTTCTAAAACCTGTATATTACTTGCTGAATAGTTGTTTTCCTTCTTTGGTTTTTCTTCGCTCATTGTGTGATTATATAACCTTCAAAAATACGGTTTTTAGTAGCGTTTTTCTGCATTTTCTTACTAAAAAACTTAAGTATTTTTTATTCATTGATTATGCCTGTATAGTCCATTTTGTTAACCTTTTTTTTATTAGTTAGGTTTAGAACTATTATGAGAATTAGTAGCACCATCACCCTTCTTATTTTAGCATGCCTTCCAGGTATTGCTCAACATAAATTCTGGATTACCGAGACACCGATATTTAGTAACAAGCACGATTCAGTCCAGTATGTCGAGGCCCAAAACTTATTTCAAAAGATTGTAGCAAAACAATCTTCACAATCGGCTGACAGTGCGTTAGAAGTAATGCGCGTGATTCGTGAACAAAGTATTACCGGATATCGAAAAGTATACCATGCCTCAGTGAATTTTATCTCATACGATAGCCTTCTGAAGATTAAGGATTATAGTAAGGTGAATGAAGTTAGCCTGGTTAACTATCCTGGTAAGAAAATTCCTTTGGAATTATACCAATGCAAAAATCTGGCTTCACTGGAACTGGTAAACACAAAAATTCAGCGACTGAAAAAACTTAAGAAACTACCTCAACTTACCAGTGTGTACATCTTGAATAACAAGCCATTACGTTCACTTAAATTATCTAAATCTAAAAGCGTAAAAACGTTTGGCGCCCGAGGTACAAACCCTGAACTTTTACCCGCCTCATTTAACAAACTTGTGGCATTGGAAAAATTAGATCTAAGTTCCACAGACTTGTCTGCATTTCCTGTAGGTTGGAACAAGAATAAAAGACTGAAAGAACTTCTGTTAACCAACAATAAAATAAGTGCACTGCCAGACGATTTAACTCAAGTTCCTGCGCTGGAAAAACTTGAATTGCAACGGAACAATATTCAAGCCATTCCCGCATCGGTACAAAATCTGCTCAACTTGAAGAAACTATCTTTGAATTATAATTCAATCGAAAAAGTTGATCCGGCTATCGCTAAGCTAAGCAAGCTTGAAGAACTATCATTTTATAATAATATACTCACATCCATACCTGCAGGTGTTTATGAGCTGCCGCGATTACAG
>JALOMN010000352.1 GCA_025455445.1 Cyclobacteriaceae bacterium | reverse complement strand
TGTTTCGATTTGTGTCGTTACAACAACCCGCAGAAAAATCAAATGGTTAATTATAAGTTTATATATTTTTTATAATATTAAGAATATCGTGAATGGTATTGAGGGCGAAGGAATATTTTGTAGCGGAGCAGTCCATCGTGCGGCAGATATGGGGAAAAAGTGATACTATTCTTTTCATTTTTGCAGGCGCGTCCGCTGAATTTGCCCTTAACAAAGCGGTTGACTGGTTATATTTAACAGGACGCCTTCCGGCAGATCCTTTGGGTCGGCTTTTCTCGACTGTATCTTACGCACGAACCATTGTCTTTTCTGAGAAAGCGGTCGCGTTGCGCGCCATTGATTCAATGAATGTTATACATGGAAGCGTGGAAGCGAAACGTGGTGCACATATTCCAGATTGGGCTTATCGCGATGTGCTTTTTATGCTCATTGATTATTCGATACGCGCCTTTGAAACGCTTGAACGTAAACTTAACCCAGATGAAAAAGAAGAAGTGTTTCAGGTGTTTAGCCGAATGGGAACACGCATGGGCATGAAATGTCTTCCTGATACTTTGGAAGCGTGGAAAGAAATGAGAGAATATCATCTTAATCAGGATCTTCAACACAGTAACTATACCGTTGATCTTTTTAGTCAATATCGAAAGCATCTTGGATCGCTGCGTTTCAGGATTCTCCTGGAAGCACAAACACTGGTGGTTCCTGATAAAGTAAGAACACTGCTTCACTTCCGTAACTATTCAATTTTGCGGCCCTTGCTGAGCTTGTATAAAGTAAGCAAATTCATGCGGGCCGATTGGGTGTTGAAAGAACTTCTGCTGCCATCGAAATACAAAAACGAAATAGAGGTACTCGATTATCAATCTTAAGATGAAGATATCTTATTGATGAGATTTTATTGCAACACTGTGCGAATGAATTTCATGGTTCAGAATATAGTGTCAGCACAAATTTCTAATCCCTCAAATACGAGAGGCTAAAAATTCAATCAAACTCGTGTGTGGTAATTTCGATTGGGTGTCTCTTGCAAATACTGTGTGACCTTAAAAGTTACTTTTATTGAATCACTTTTTTAAAATTTCAAAATGTCAATGCCAAGATGTAATTAATGGCGACAATAAAGGACACACTATTCGTTCGCTGGTTTTGGTATTAGCGATTTAAAATGATTCATAATTAAGGGACCGGTTTGTTTGCCCACCGACATGCTTGTAAGGAACTGAGCGTGCGGTATCGTGTCATATTCAAAAAAAGTGGGCTTCACAATATAACCCAATGCATAATTACCCAATCCAATCACAAACTTAGGTCCTTCACCCATCAGTTTTTTACATTCAAGACCATAATAGGGTGCAGTTTCGCCAGGATGTGTCACGAATTGTGTCTCACCAATTGAAAACCATGTCAACTCAGTAGTGACTGAATCCAGGATATTACGTTTGATGGTGCCTAAAGCAGAAAGTTGTTTCCAGTTTTCATTTTCCACAGGAAATTTCACCTGCTTGCTTTGAAATGAGATTGTTGTTGATGTTAAGGGAGTTGCAGCAGGAAGTGCAGCCAATACGGCATCCGCCAGTTCACTGCCTCGTTTGTATGCTTTTTCGAATGAACCTTCACCATCTTCGGGTTGAACCCAGCCATCAATGACTCCCTGCAAAAACAACGCTTCGGCACCGGTTTGTGCTTTCATTTTTTTATAATAACCATTCACATATTCGGAAGAAACTTCTGAGAACTTTGCGTCCATAAAAGTAGGGTGGCATGCAAAGTTTGTCAGCGTGGCAACTGCCCCTTCGAAGCGGAGTCTCCGGGAGGTAGGGAATGAGGGCGAGGAGGGACTCCGCGTGGAATTTGACTTGTACGATATAAAAATTAATTTTTACAGATTGTAAAAAAACAACACCAACAAAATAGCTGGAGCCACATAGCGCACCAGGAATCGCCACACGTAAAATTGCCATTCGCTATTTATTTTTAATTCTGTAAAAGCCACTTGTTTGGATAGTAACCAGCCGCCAATCACGGCCATCAAAATTCCACCTATCGGCATCAGCAGGTTGGAGCCAAAATAATCGAGCAATCCAAAAATGGTTTTATCTTTCAGGGTCTCAATAAAATCCAGCGGAGTAAAATCTGCGAGGTAATTAAATGAAAACACGCTACCCAAGCCAATCAGCCACAATAAAACACCCGACACAATCGTGATTCTCTTTCTGCTGCTCTTCATCGTTTCTTCCAGGTGTGAGATGATTGATTCCAGTAATGAAATGGAAGAGGTGAGTGCTGCAAAGTACAATAACAAGAAGAAGAATGAACCAATCAATCCGCCACCCGGCAATTCACCAAAGGTTACCGGCAGCGTAATAAAAATAAGTCCGGGCCCTTCTGTAGGTGAAAGCCCATATTGAAATACAATCGGAAAAATTGCCAGGCCGGCAAGCATGGAAACAAAGCCATCGGAAAACGCAATAATTGCAGCAGAGCGTAAAACCGAAGTGTGTGCCGGCATATATGCACCATAGGTAAGCATCACGCCCACACCAATACCTAACGAAAAAAACGCCTGCCCGAAGGCAGCCAACACAACTTGTGGTGTGATTCGCGAAAAGTCTGGAGTAAATAAAAAACTCAGTGCATCCAGAAATTTTCCAAATACAGATCCATAGATCACCAGTAGCATGAGAATAATAAATAAAGTAGGCATCATCCAGCGAATGGATTTTTCCAAACCATCTTTAACTCCTTTGGCTACGATCCAGGCGGTAGCGAATACAAAAATGCCTTGCGATGCCATCATGCGAAAGGGGCTATCCAATAATTGCTGATAGAATGTTTCTGATCTCTGCTGTTTCACTGAGAAGAGACTGGCCAATTTCGATTGTTTCGGGATTCAGGGTTCTATTACTAAGGATAATACTTAACCAGTAGCTGGTTTCCTTGGCTTCTTTTCTGCTGATTTTCAATCTCATTATGAAGTCTTTACGGCTCAGTGATTCATTGGCTTCAATATAATTTGCCCCTATTGAACCCGATGATCGGATCAATTGCTTTGCATCTTCATAATTCGCAATCGACTTTGGCAGCATTTCTGAGAATCTTCTGACAGCAATAGCCAGTTTCATCGTTCTCTCTTCCAGGTCATACATTTGAATTTGATGGTTTAAGTTCCATCTGCTTAATCCGGTTTTTTAATAATTATACCCGGTTGACAAGATATTTTTT
>JALOMN010000351.1 GCA_025455445.1 Cyclobacteriaceae bacterium | reverse complement strand
AGAGCACAATTCCCAAACCTAAAATTAAACCTAACGAACCTATTATAGTCCAGATGGTAACCGAAGGAGAAGGCGTGTTGCCCGCATCCGGATCATAGGGCCAGTTGTGTGTATAGCTATAATCTTTTCCGGGACGTTCCACACTGCATACCCATGCGCCCCAATAGAAGAACGCACTAAGTTGCTTTATCTCTTCGGTGTTGTTTATATAATTTGCTGGTTTGAATGAATCTGGTCCACTGCCCTGAAACATGTTGATATAAAAGTTAGTAACCTGTTCGGTTGCATAAACCTGCGCTTCGGTTAGTTTGGTTTGATTGTTTATGATGGAGTATCGGTTTTCTTTTAATTCATTCTGCACCTGCACGTTTGCGCCCAGCCATTCTAATTTGGAAACATCGGGTTGGTTTGCATAATATTCGCGCATGTGAAACGCTGCCTGGTGAAGCGCTTTAATACGTTTCAAAACCAATGATAGACAGACCTATGATACTTATTGAAAGGATTAGGGTAATAGGTATCCACCATTTTTTTGGGTTCATCAGAAATTGAATAGAATCAGCTTGCATAGCAGTTGTGTTTGCCACCAAGCTATTTCGGTTAATCAATCCCAGTTATGCGTGCGATCATAAAGTCTTTGTTAACTATGTTTGTATTTGCGGTTTATAGAAGGGCAAAAGCCTTACAGAAATATATGCGAAACCATAAAGGAGTATTAGAATGAATGACATCACAAGTCGGGAGGATATAATCAATCTGGTTAATTTGTTTTATGAAAAGGTAAAGCAAGACGACAAATTATCTTCATTTTTTGCACATATTAACTGGCCTAAGCATTTGCCAACGATGTATGATTTTTGGGCATCGATGTTATTGGGCGAGCGCACGTATATGGGCGCACCGTTTCCAAAACATATGGGTTTAGGAATAAAGTCAGAGCACTTTGAACGCTGGCTTTCGTTATTTCACGAAACAATCCATGAAAATTTTGCCGGTGAAAAAGCAGAAGAAGCAAAACAGCGTTCTGCGAGCATTGCCGGTGTATGGCAATATAAGCTGGGTGTGCATTCTTAAAAAAATTGCTCACTTTAAAATTATGATCTGTTAAAAAATCTTTCTAATTATCCTTATGGATTATGTTTGGATAATTAGTGGCGGGCTGCTGATTGTGGCAGGAATTATTGGATGTTTTCTTCCTTTTCTTCCAGGTCCACCATTGGCGTTTTTGGGCTTGCTTGCTCAGCAGTTTAAATCATCTTCTCCATATTCATCGCGGGTTATCCTTTTATTCCTGGTAATTACTGTTGTGATTACACTGTTGGATTATGTCATACCGGTGTATAGCACCAAAAAATTTGGCGGTAGTAAATATGGCGTGTGGGGTTGTACCATAGGATTGATTGCAGGTTTTTGGTTAGGACCATTTGGGATTATTGCAGGTCCTTTTGCAGGAGCGCTGCTTGGTGAGTTTATTGCCAGTAATGATTCGGCACAAGCATTAAAGGCAGCCACAGGATCATTTATAGGTTTCCTTGCAGGAACATTTCTCAAGCTGATAGTATGTTTTGCAATGGGCTGGTATTGGTTTACAAGTTGGATTTAATGAAAAGGCTGCCTCCTGTTTTTGCTTTTAAAAATGCAGGAGACATCCTCTTTATTCTAAATTTATTTTTCCAGGCCAATCATCATAAAGGCACCCCAGTAAATGGGTTCAGGATAATCAACTCTCAATTCTTTTTTAGCATTAATGAAACTCTGGCGAAGGTTATTACTGGAAAGCCATTGACGATAAAAGTTTAGGATAAGTTTTTGTGTAGCCTCATCATCAACTTTAAACATACTCATGATAAGCACTTTGGCACCTGCCACAAGAAATGCACGCTGCAAGCCATAGACACCTTCACCGTTTGAGATATCACCCAATCCGGTTTCACACGCACTTAGTACTACCAGATCAGTTTGGTCAAGGTTTAAACTCATGGCTTCATAAGCCGTAAGAATTCCACTTTCTATGTTGTAATTATATTTGGTTTTATTCAACACATCACCGGCACCAGAAAGCAGCAACCCTGTTTTCATAAGTGGATTTTCAGTCATTTGTGCTTCGCTTTCAGTGAGGTTTGCTATTTCATCCTGATCGATTGCTGGCGTATAGAATCCATGCGTGGCTATGTGAAATATTTTCGGGCTTGAAATTGTTTTCAACTGATCTTCACTGGCAGATGTTTCTACATATTCATTCGTGGTCCATCCGCGTTGTTTCAAAAGCTGATCAAGTTCAGCTACTTCTTTTTCAGTACCGGGCAATGCAGGAATATTCTTTCTTGTTGATGCTGTAAGGTAGAAGGTTGGGTTACCAAACATGGTAGCTTTGTTTGCAGCCACAGTTTGTTTTTTGCTGATTTTTTTAATGTGTATATCCTTGGTATTGCTTACGATGATAATATTGGAATTATCAATTATATATTTTCCGTCAGGGGTGGGTATTGCCTCCAGATTTATCTGATTGTAAACTCCATCGGGTGATAAATATACAGTTGTGTTTGTTCCGATTTCTTTTTGAATAGGATCCCAGAATACTCGATAGGAATAGGTATCCTCCATTTTATTGATAATCGAATTTCTGTAAAAGCTCAGATATCTTTTTTCCATGCGGTAACCTTCGGGCATCACTATCGCTTTAGGTCGGGCATTATCATTTTTCACGTATAAGGCAACGTATACTACTGAATCGGTAAACGTATGGTTGAAATAGCGGTAGCGAATAATTTCAATGGCTACTTCATTTTTATTAAGTGCTTTCTGCACGTTTTGATAAATGATTTTTTTATTATCGAAGCTTTCGCTGAATAATTCTGACTTTTCGCTTATCTCGCGTTCTAAATTTTCTACTTCCGCTGTAAGCACGTTAGGATCAATACCGTTCTCGATAAGTTGTTCGGTACTCATAGAAAGTGCATTGGTAAGAAACTCTTTTTTCTGTATCCATTGCAGGTATGCATTTTTTAGATTTTCATCATTGCTGGCCAATATTCTTTCTCTGATTTTTATAGATGAACTGAGCAAGAGTGCTTTGGTGAGTAATTGATAGTCATATACTTTTCCGGTAAGGTCGCGGAAGTCTTCACGCTGACTGAATGCCAGTGTATTATAAAATTCAAAATCTCCTTTTATGGTATTCCAATATTGAGCCTTTGCACGCTCGCTTAGTGCCGGAAAATATTGTTTGATGAAGATGTCATAATTATTAAGTGCCTGCTCGATGTTTGCCTTTGCACGTTTATAATTCTTTTCCATGTAATACACCTTTGCCTGCTTCGAGAGAATTTTTACATACTCAGGATGGTTTTTGTTGAAATAGGTGTCATAGATTTTTCCAGCCTGACTGTAATATTCTTCCGCTTTTGGATAATTTTTCATCTGGTAAAATAGCTCACCCGTCAGGGTATAAATTGACGCCAGGTTTATATTGGTTTTAGTACCTGTTTTTTTGCTCCAGATTGCTTCTGCCTGTGTAAGTGCAGTTACAGCTTCAGAAAATTTCTTCTCTGATATTTTTACAATGGCTACTTTCTTAAGAATTTCAGCGTACTGAGGATTAGTTGTGCCTAATCGATCACCCATTATTTGCTGGGCCTGCATGAGAATATCTTCTACTTCCTTAGGGCTATCACCTTT
>JALOMN010000350.1 GCA_025455445.1 Cyclobacteriaceae bacterium | reverse complement strand
CGAAGAAAATATATTCTGGAGTCATAGTTTTGAGATTGGAGGGCAACGGCTTCTGGAGAAATTTCTGAAACATGATCCTATCACAGAAGAAGAGATTCATTCAATAGATTTGTATTTCACCCAACAATTAGAATTGCTTTATGACGCGATCAATACATTTGCACCCACAATAATGATTGGTTCGTCCGGCACATTTGATACGCTTAGCGACATCTATTGCTACAGAAACAATTTGCCTATCATAGATACACCGGAAACTCCCTTCACCATTCATGCCTTTAAAGGAATTTTTCAGGAGTTACTTTCAAAAGACCGTGAAAGCCGTATGAAAATACCTGGAATGATAGAGTTGCGTGTTGATATGATTGTAGTTGCCTGCTGTTTAATCAATCATTTGCTATCTAACTATCAATTCAGAGAAATAAGAGTTTCTTCTTATTCGTTGAAAGAAGGAGTACTTGCAGAATTAGCAGTAAATAATTAAAAAAGGGGAGCCTCGCTCCCCCTTTTTTAAAGTCCCATGATTTGTTTATCCTTTGGATATTTCACTTCAAATTTATATTGAATTTTGCGCGACTCATTTGGTTTTAATTCAAAATCCCAAGTAAGCATACCGGATTGTTTATTAAATTTTGCTCCACCTGAATCGAGCACGGTAACTTCAATTTGTGCATTCTGCGTAACTGGTATCTGATCTTCTAATATAATTCTGGATGATTCAGCTTTATTATTTCTCACCACAATCTCCCAGGTATAGTTCTCTTTTTTGGAAGATCCTATAGTGCTGCGAGAGGTAAGGTCTTTCACTTTTTCACGATTGACCACAATACGCTTATCTCTGCCTAAAGAAAAAGTTAACGTATCTTTTGTGCTGTTAGGATCAATGTAGGACTTACCCACATAAGTGCCCTCAAAGAATATATTTGCCTCACCAGGAAGTAAACTATATTCTTCCCAACCAGTGGCTTTTGCCAATAAGAATGCATCTCTATCCAGCTTGGGTGCAGCAGAATAATTATACGTTGCCTTCACTTCATAATTGCGAATATCCACCAATGTTGGTTTTGCGGCAGAAGCTACTGTGTAAGGTAAAGCAATTTCAAATTCGGTATTCAAAGAAGTCTGCGTGGTAACCACATACTGAGACAGACTTTGAACTTCCGCCATCTCTTCATCTGCCACCACGGCAGCCTCTGCCCGCATAGCCGGAGCGTAGGATTTCTGTTTACGGCCATCAGCGTTTTTCGGATATACAATTGGATTATAGAAATCCAGGTACCAGGGATACAACTCAGGTTTTACGCCACCTTCTGCAGGGTTAGCGGTAGAAAGTTTAAGCTTCACATTTTTCCACTCTTCACCGGTGCGCTGATATACGTTGGCCTTATAATTTAATTGAACCGGACTCTTTGTATTTAGTGCACGCAAATCATAGATAGGATTCCAGCCGGCATTAGCCACTACATAACTCACTTTTAATTCAATTGAGCCTGCTGTCTCTGCCATTACATTGATGACAATTTCGCTAGTGTTGGTGCGATATAATTCATTTTGCTCATTGATTTGCAAATTGATTTTAACGATGCGTTCATTTAATTTTTTTATTTTCTCATCGTATTTGTTACGGGCAATTACAATATCTCCTAATCTGCTGCGATAAAAATCGGCCATCGCTTTTAATTCGTTTACGGTAAGATTTTGATTTGCACCTCCTATTTTCTGGTTACTTAAAAGCATCTGCTCTTCCTTGTTGAGAATCTCCTTCTGACTTTGTTCGGTAGTAACCTGACGTTGAAGTAATTCCAGGGAATCCTTTAATACCCGCAAGGATTTAGGCATATTCATATCATTCAAATAATTCTGTTGATGAGCAATGCCCAGAATCACCAGATTACCTTTACCTACTACCTGTATACTTTGCGGATCTAACTGTGATGTGAGGCCAGGTAAATTAAGAGAAGTTTTACCTGCATCCAGTCTTGCTTTCACTTCGCGTGTAACTTGTGCTTTATTTAAAAACACAGTAACCTCCGTAATTTTTGAATCGACCTGTTTTTCTGTTTGCCCCATTGCTGGCAGTGAACAAACCAGCATGAATAAAAATATTCTCGTTTTCATTTTTTTGTTATTTGCCTGTTAAGATGCTGTAGCCATCAAATTTCCATAAATTACTAATCATAAATTTTACCTACCTCTTGAATTTTAACTTCAATCTCTCACTTTTGTGATATGAACAATAACGTTTCTTACGAACAACTGAGGCAATTTGCCTATAATGTTTTCAAAAAAATAAATTGTCCTGATGCAGAGGCAAAATTAGCTGCAGAAGTGCTTATAAGTGCCGATTTGAGGGGTATTGATTCGCATGGAGTAGCGCGCCTGTCCGGATACGTGCGGTTATGGGAGGTAAATAGGGTTAATGCCACTCCGAATGTGAGAATAGTGCATGAAACGCCCAGCACAGCAGTTGTAGATGGCGACAGTGGTTTAGGCTTAGTAGTAGCGCCTAAAGCAATGGAAATTGCAATTGAAAAAGCAAGGCAAGTTGGCACTGGCTGGGTAGCCGTAAAAAATTCCAATCACTTCGGCATTGCCGGATATCATTCGATGATGGCCCTGAAACACGATATGATTGGCATGGCAATGACTAATGCAAGTCCGTTGGTAGCACCCACATTTTCTGTTGAAAGATTATTAGGTACTAACCCGATTTGTATTGCCATACCTGCAGGTAAACAACCTGCATTTGTTGCCGACTTTGCCACTACTACAGCAGCCAACGGTAAACTGGAAATCCTTCAAAGAAAAAACCAGGATGCTCCGGAAGGCTGGATTCAAAAAAAAGATGGTAGTATCTCTATTAACCCAAATGAATTAAAAGACGGAGGAGCACTATTGCCGTTGGGCAGCGATCGCGAACATGGAAGTCATAAAGGTTTTTGTTTAGGTGCCTGGGTTGATATTTTTTCAGCTGTACTCAGTGGAGCAAATTATGGCCCATGGGTTCCTCCCTTCGTAAGTTTTCTGGCACCTCCTGCCGATCCGGTAGGTGATGGTATTGGCCATTTCTTTGGCGCTATGCGTGTGGATGCATTCCGGCCAACAAGTGAGTTTAAAGATCACATGGACAACTGGATCAATCGCTTCAGGGCTGCAAAAACAGTTCACGGACAAGAGAAATTAATCATTCCGGGAGATCCGGAAAGAGAAAGTGAAGTTGACAGAAT
>JALOMN010000349.1 GCA_025455445.1 Cyclobacteriaceae bacterium | reverse complement strand
CCAGGCTTTAGAAAGTGTTTGCAAGACTACCAGGTTAGGATACAGCTCCAACAAAGGTACAAAGCCACCGTAGTTTGTAAAGTCAATATATGCTTCATCAACTACTACAATACCATCAAATTTATTCAGAATAGTTTTTATTTTTTCTGCGTCTAATAAATTACCAGATGGATTATTTGGACTGCACAGGAAAATAATTTTTGTGTTCGCGTCACATACATTCATTACGGCATCCACATCCAGATCAAATGATTCGGTGAGTGTAATGTTTTTGATTTTCACATTGTTTATTTCAGCACTTACCGTATACATGCCATACGTAGGCTGGGGGATAAGCACATTGTCAATACCCGGTTCACAGAATGCACGTATCAGCAGATCAATCGGCTCATCGCTGCCATTGCCTAAAAAAATCTGGTTGGCTGGAACATGTTTAATGGAAGAGATTTTTTCTTTCAGGGCTAGTTGATGTGGATCCGGATAGCGGTTATAATCAGAAGGATTAGGATTTTCATTCGCATCAAGATAGACTGAAGCCACACCTTGAAACTCGTCACGGGCCGAGGAGTAAGGCTTGAGCTTTTGCACGTTGGCTCTTACTAATTTTTTCAATTCAAACATGGCGCTCATTTTCTTCTTACTCTTACGGCTTCGGCATGACCTTTCAATTGCTCCGCTTCTGCCATTTCTTCCACGATGGGTCCTAAAATTTCGAGACCAGCTTTTGAAATTTTCTGCACAGTAATATACTTCATGAAACTTTCTAACGATACACCCCCAAATGCTTTTGCAAAACCGTTGGTTGGTAATGTATGGTTAGTGCCGGAAGCATAGTCACCTGCTGATTCGGGCGTATACGGACCCAGAAAAATTGAACCGGCATTGATTATTTTATCAATCAGCTGATCACAATCTTTGGTATTGATAATTAAATGCTCTGGGGCATATTCATTCACGAAATCAACCAAGTCATTGTCGTTATTAATAATTATTGCCAGGCTATTTGCCAATGCTGCCAATGCCATTTCCTTTCGGGGTAATTGCAAAACCTGATTGTCTATTTCTTTCAGTGCACTTGTTACCAGGGTTTCACTTTTTGTCACCAGCACAACCTGGCTGTCTGCACCATGTTCGGCTTGTGATAACAAATCAGACGCTATGAATGCCGGGTTTGCAGTTTCATCTGCGATCACCAATACTTCTGAAGGTCCGGCTGGCATATCAATGGCAATTCCTTCCTGACTAATCAGTTGTTTTGCCTTGGTTACATATTGATTTCCCGGACCAAATATTTTACTCACTGCAGGAATTGACTTTGTACCATAGGCCATGGCAGCAATAGCCTGTGCACCGCCAACTTTAAACATCTTTTTTACTCCGGTGATGTGAGCCGCAAACAAAATCGCTGGATTGATTTTGCCATCTTTGTCAGGAGGCGAACACAGAACTATTTCATCACAACCAGCCAATCGGGCAGGCACCGCCAGCATGAGCACAGTAGAGAACAATGGAGCAGTACCTCCTGGAATATAAATGCCTACTTTTTGAATTGGAGTGCCTTTGCGCCAGCAACTTACACCTGGCATAGTTTCAATTACTTTTACTTCACGTTTCTGAGCAGCGTGAAATGTTTCTATATTCTTAGCCGCGGCCAGTATGGAGGTTTTCAATGAAGGTGCCAGTAATGCAACGGCATCATCAATTTCAGGTTGAGTAACTTCAAGATTAGTGATGCTTGCTTTATCAAATTGTGCGGTAAGCTCCTTCAAAGCCTCGTCACCGGATTTGCGCACGCGATTCAAAATATTTTTCACAGCGCTGTCCAGAAACTCCAGTTCAATCTGTGGTCGCTCACAAAGTGTATTCCATTGAAGTCGGGATGGATTCGTTATTATTTTCATAAACAATTAAGCAATCATTTTTTCAATCGGGATAACCAAAATACCTTCTGCGCCAAATGATTTCAGAAGGTCAATCTTCTCCCAAAAGTCATTTTCATTCACCACCGAGTGCAAGGAAGACCAGCCGGGTCTGCCCAGTGGCATTATAGTAGGGCTTTTCATACCGGGGATTACGCTGGTAATTTTTTCAATTGCTTCGTTGGGGCAATTTAATAAGATGTACTTGTTGCTTCTTGCCGATTGCACCGATTGAATTCGAAACAACAGTTTATCCAGTATTTCTTGCTTTTCGCTTTCAAGTGCCGGAGCGGCAATCAGCACCGCTTCAGATTTCATCACCACTTCCACTTCTTTCAATCCATTACCCAATAGCGTGCTGCCCGTGCTCACAATGTCACAGATCGCATCGGCCAAACCAATACCTGGGGCAATTTCTACCGAGCCGCTGATTTCATGAATACCTGCTTCAATGTTATGCTTCTGAAGAAATTGTTTTACGATGGTAGGATAGGAGGTGGCGATATTTTTGCCAGCCAAAGAGCTGATGCCCTGATAGGTATCTGATCGTGGAATCGCGATTGAAAGCCTGCACTTGGCAAAATCTAACCGTTTGATGAGCTTATTGTTTTTTTGTTTTTCAATCATCACATTTTCACCCACAATTCCTGCATCGGCCACTTGGTCTTCTACATATTGGGGAATGTCGTCATCGCGCAGAAATAAAATTTCTACCGGAAAGTTGGTGGCTTGTGTTTTAAGCTGGTCCTTGCCGTTGCTAAAACTTAAGCCGCTTTCTTTCAGCAACTTTAAAGAGTCTTCCTGCAACCGGCCAGATTTCTGAATGGCAATTCGTAATACAGTGTTCATAATTCAATAGTTAACAACAAAAAAGGCTCACCAGTGTTGGCAAGCCTTTTATTAATTTCAATATTAATTAATCAAAACAAAGACCTACCATACATGTGGTTTGCATGATGATGGTGTCCGTGTATGTTTTGAGTGTTTTTCATATCAAGGCCTCAAAGGAATAAAGAACTTCCTATTATTCAAAGTTTTTAATCATAAAAGGATGGAATTTCAGCAACCTTCCTTTACATCTACCATTTCGGCCACCCATACTTGCCTACGAAACCGATTGCAAAAAACACGATGCCCATGATACCCAAAACGATTATTAGAAAGTAGCGTTCGGAAATGATATTTAGTTTCACCTGGCTGTTATCCTGCTGTGATATCAGTACCTCTATAGTTTCCCCAATTTCAACTGCTGGAGGGTTTGAATATGTATCTCCATACACCCGTAGTGTTTTACCTTGCCAGGCATATTCAACT
>JALOMN010000039.1 GCA_025455445.1 Cyclobacteriaceae bacterium | reverse complement strand
GCGATTAAAAAATAGTCTGAATTAAGAATGATTTTTTGTTCATCTGAGATGTTGTATTTACTCTTAAAATTAAGGCTTACCTCACTTTCTGATGCAGCAAATTTATCAGACAAATAGCTGAAGCCACCCAAAAGATTAAAATTAAAATCCGATACGTCTTTGCTTTCTACCTCGGCTGCCAGGTTGATAATAGAATAAGCTTGCTTATCAGCAGTTTGATTAACATTGGGATCTGGCTTATAGCCATAAAATCGATTTGAAAAATTCTCTACTCCAAGGCGCCCCGCTACGTTGCCATATTTTCCAAATGATTTTCCGAATAGTGAAAACTCTGTATTTCCGCTAGCCGAATTTTTTCCATCTACCGGTCCCGTTCCAAAACTCTGATGGAAAAACTCAAGTCCGTAGAATTTTTCTTTACTTCTTTTATTAGTGAAGTTCCCCTGTAACATGGGCGATAAATAATTTCCAAAACCACCACTGATGAAGTTGTTGTATAATTTAGAAATTGGCTCTTGTTGCAATCTCAATGGTCGGATGGCCGGGTTATAATCATTAACAGCAAAATTTAAATTTTGAAAATCGTACGTGATTTCCGGTTTAATTGGTTCTGCCGGACGAGGAGGCACTTTAATAAAATTACGATTCGCAGCAGGAAGTGAGATCTGCTTTTCCTTTACAATCTCAATTTCTACTTTTTCAATTTCACCTTCACCCCACTTTTCCTTTTCCTGGGCGATTGCATTGCTGGTGCTGAAGGTAAGCACCACCATGAAGGATAAAATTTTGATGATTGATAAATATATTCTTGTCATTGAAATCATGCTTTATTAATTATCCAAAGAATCTGCCTTGATTGCATTTTGCTTGTTTACCTCGGCTTGTGATATTTTCTTCAGCTTATCTCTGGCAATCACTTTCACATCTTCCTGCGGAAAATTCTCGATTAAAGAATTTAAGGTTGCCTTGGCCTGAAACGTATCTCCTACCGCCATAAAGTAATCTGAGAGCAATAAGAAAGACTTCCCTACCCATTCGGGATATGCTGCAAAATCAGTATTGAGACTAATCAGGGTTTCATAGCATTGCTTGTATTCTTTGCTCAGGTATTGAATTTCACCCAACAAATACTTTGCCTCGGCACCATACTCATCCTGTGCAGAATTAAGAGTATTTAAAAACTCATCCTTTGCCAGATTATAATCACCTTTACTCATAGCTGCTTTACCCAGATATAAGGATGCTTTATTGATGGCTCCTGCATTAACTGCACCTTTTTCAATTATCAATTCTGCAAATCTTGTTGCGGAATCATATTGAGCTAGCCGCAAGCCTGGATAGCTGGTGGAAATAGGGAATTGCCAGATTATAGCGACCAACTTTAAACTCAATTTCAGCCAATCTGCCTATCACCTTGTTAGCAAATAAAAAGCTCTTATCAAGTGAAAGCTCTTGATAAATCTTAAGTGCCTTGTCATTATCCTTGATGCGATAATAAGATTCTGCGAGATAGTAGTTCGCTTCATTTACCCTTGGGCTTGACGGATAATTTCTCGTATATGCTGAAAGGCTTCTAATCGCATTTGTATAATCCTGATTGAAGTACAGATTTTTTGCCGACTCGTACTCTACGGATTCGATTCCCTTTGAACCCGGATTAGCCGTTTTAAATTTTGATAAATAGGAATCAAATTCTGAAGAGCGACCTGCCAGGTTAAGTGCTTCCTGCAATTGCAATAAAATATCATTGGTAGCGGGGTGACTGGGATAGTTCTCTATAGCTGTGATATAGTCCTCCGCTGTTTTATTATAATCCTTTAAATTATAATTTGATGCCGCCCTTCGTGTATATGCATACGGAGCAAATTTTGATGAAGGGAATTGCTGGAGCAATTGAGTATAGGAGACAACCGCTGGGGCATAATTTCCTTGTTCAAAATCAATTTGAGCTTTTGCAAAGAGCACTTCATCTGTAAATCTAGATTGCGGATAATTTCGAATTACAAAATCCAGTTCCGCGACTGCTTCCTGGTAATTGCGAAGTATACCCAGTATCACAGCTGCTTGCATATGTGCATAATCCGCGTCTGGCGATTTCATCGGAAATACTTTACGATAGGTAAGCAAAGCATCCTGATACGATTTTGAAACATAGTAACAGTCGGCAAGGCGCAATAAACCATCATCTAAGTTGAGTTGGCCCGGGCCGGATTTATTTACAAATTCTTTAAAATTAAAAAGTGCTCTGTCGTATTGTTGTTGATTGAAATAAGCATAGCCCAGACCATAACGCGCGCTGACCATTAAATCAGAAGGTACTGAACTGGCCATTCCTACAATGCGTAAGTAATTTTGTGCTGCCTGATCATATTTCTTCCCGATTGAATAGGCCTCTCCATTCCAGAAACTGGCTTCAGCAACATATTGTGGATCGATGGGAAATCTTAATGACTTCTCAAAAAAATCTACCGCAGCAGGATAATCCTCTTTGTTGAAGTACTCCATGCCCTTTAACAGCGTTGCTTTTTGAAATGCCCTGTCAACCGCGGGGCTTCGCTTAGGCATAGATTCTATATATTCTATCGCCTTATTAAAATTCGAAGCATTGACGTAAGCCTGTGAAAGCAATTCTTTTATCTCATCAACATGCACACTTTTTGGAAAAGCTACCAACAGGTTTTCAAATTCAGTAATTGCCAAATCGGGCTTTCCCAAATCGTACGTAACCTTTGCGTATTGATAGGTGCTCTCTTCAACCAGTTTAGGGTCGGCTTTGAATTTGCGTGCCACATCAAATGCGGTAGCGGCTAATGGTTTTTGATTTTGTTTTAGGTATAGTGCGCCCAGATAATAAGAAGAATAAAATCCTATCGAGTCACCGCTGCTTGCTGAGTTTCTAAGATATTTTGTGGCGGTAGGGTTGTCTCCCAGCGTGTAGGCAGAAAATCCGGCACGAAGCAAAACGCCCCTGTTTGCCTTATCTTCTTTCCCATTAAGAAATTCGTTATAACCATTGAGTGCATTCTTATAATCTTTCTTTTTATAGTATGCTTCCGCTGCAAGCAATGCAATCTCCTGTTTGTTATTGATTCCTTCCATGCCCGAAACTTTAGAGGCATAGGCAAGCAATTCATCATAATTCTGTTGCTTATAGTATACATTGGCGATAAGGTATGGAACTACTTTTGCATAGGCTTGATTTTGTTCTGCTCGTTTCAAGTCTGTTAATGCATTCGAATAATCGGCAAGGCTATATTCTACAAATCCTGCATAGTAGCTCGATGCTGGTCCGTAAGTACCTCCTGATGATTTAATCTTATTGAACTGCTCGAGTGATTCTTTTAAAAGACGCTGGTTAAATAAACTATACCCCCATCGAAATCTCCCCAGGTTTTGCTGCTCTGAAGTCAATGCCTGAAAATCTATTTTATTATAGAATAGAGAAGCCTTTTTATAATTCTTTTCTGTGTAATAAAAATTGGCCAGGTCATAATTGGCAGTGATTGATTTAGGGTGAAGTGGATTTTCAATAATAAAATCCTCAATTAGCTTTTCTGCATCACCATGGTATAAATTGAGCGCGCATACAGCCAGGTAATACTCAGCCTCTAACCTGCGGGCATCATTTTGCTCAGTAAGCAACAAGTAATCGGAAAATGCATTTCGTGCTGCCCCATATTGATTATGATCTAATAGATCAACAGCGGCTGTGAATTTGCGCGCTGCCTGCTCCTGAGATAATAGGTTTTGAGAAAACGAAGAATAAGCAACTATGAGTACAGCAAGAAGAATGATAAACTTCTTCATCTATGGTTTTTTGGTAAAACTGTTAACTACAAAAAATATTGCAGGTTATAGCTTAAAAAATAAAAGTGAGGATCCTGCTTTACCTCAAAAGTAGACAACAATTTGGAATTATTAAATTATTGTATTCTGATTAGAGAGATTCTAATTTTGGCTTAATCAATTTGTGGGGCAACTACATTCAATACATCAACCGAAATACCAACTCTTTAATTATCTCTGCTTCCGTTTCACTTCCACTATTAACCCCTTTCAGTTTTAGGTCAGCTTGTTTTAAAAGCGAAATATTTTCAATCAACTTTTCCTCCGAATATCTACCGCAAGCTTCACTATAATCGCGCGCAGCAAAAGGACTGATTTTTAATGCACTAACTAATTCCTTTTCATTTGTAGCACGAAGCGAAACGGCAATTAAGACTTTACTGAAAAATGAATACAGAAACGCTACGACAGGTATTATCGGGTTCTTTTTAGTGTTGCTGCCAAAGTATAGAGCAATGCGCTCTGCCATAAAAATATCCTTCTTTATGATCGCCTTTTGAAGTTCAAAAATGTTGTACTCTTTGCTGATACCAACCAGGCTCATCACAGAATCCTTTTTTATTGGACTGTCTTTAGTCGAGTCTATTATTACTTTATCGATTTCATTGGCTAGACGGTTGAGGTCGTTTCCGACATATTCTGCAAGCACGCGCACAGCGTCAGCTTCAATTTTATATCCCTTCGCACTCACGTACTCAGTAATAAAATCCCCTAACTGGTTGTCATAAGGTTTTTTAAACGTTAATGATACCGCCAATTGGTCTGCCTTCTTTCCTAACTCCCTCCTTTTATCTAATGTTTTATGTTTATGACACAAGACCAAAACCGTAGAAGTTAGAGGATTTGCCAGGTAGGATAACATCAATTTGATTCCCTCCTCTTTGTTCAGATCCTGAATCTCTTGAGCTTCCTTTACTACCACCACCTGACGATCGGCCATCATGGGGAATCGTTTTGCATGCGTAAGTATACTCGCCACCGTTACGTCTTTGCCATAGAGAATCACCTGGTTAAAACCCTTTTCAGCATCACTTAATACATTTGATTCTAAATAATTAGAAATCATATCTATATAGTAAGTCTCCTCACCTTGCAAAATGTATACAGGTTCATATTTACCTGACTTGATATTAGTCCATACTTTCCTGGCGGCTGCGTCCATCATCGTATTTTTCTTTGGGGTGCTAAGTTAATAGCTGTGACTGCACCAACCAATGCTCCTGACAGATGTGATTCCCAGGAAATGCGTGGATCGACAGGCAGCACCCCCGATATAAAAACACCACCATATAGTATCAGAATACCTGTGGCTATTAAGAGTGAAAGAAAATCCCGTCTAAGGAAGCCAAACAAAATTAAAAAAGAGGTAAGGGCATATACTAAACCACTGGCACCAATATGATAGGAATCACGAAACGCAAATAACCAAACCATGAGGTTGGTTATAAAATAAGAGCGAAAAAATACAGTGCCGGCAATTCTATCGTAAAAGAAGTACAAAATAATACCCAGAAACAAAACCGGAAAAGTATTGGATAGTAAATGCATATAATCACCGTGAATGAGCGGGGCAAGAAAAATCCCAATCAATCCACCGAAGGTTCTGGGTCTTATGCCAAGCACGCCCAAATCGATGCCGGTATAAAACTGCACACTGAAAAATAACCACATTAGAAATACGAGACGAAATGGTACTGCCGAACTGGCAAAGAAGCTAGCCCTTTGAGACATATTCTATTCTAAGAAATAGAAGGATCTTTTATCATTTCCAATGAAAGATATTTTGCTTCCATCTCATCTACTTTATTCATACCCAGCATTCCGCCCGAGGACGTAGCAATTTCAGAAGCAATTTCTTTTAAGCTATTATAAAAGAGGATATTGAATTCCTTACTACTATTTTTAAAAACCTCATTTAACCGGGTAAGTTGCCCGATGATTAGTTTCGCCCTGTCTTTTTCTCTTCTGGGCAACTCCTGAATAACAATCTTTAGTTTATCCTCAAAATCCTCCGCTACTTCATCATAAAATAGCGTAAGTTTTGATTTGGTGGTTCTTAATTTCTCGCTAGTCAATTCAATAGCTCTGCGGATTTCACTGCGATCGATTTTGTCATCAGCACCTGCTATAAGAATGCACACTAATATTGGGGCTTTGTGCATTAATTCAATCTCTTCAACAGTCAGTTTTTTGAATTCAGGAATCATATTCTCTATTTATATTTTCAAACATGCATGAACGATGTAATATTTAATCTAAATTTTGCTATTTTAAAGACCGTTTTCAATATTCACACTAATATAACCTTTCAAGTGTACCAACAATAACAAAACCATGTCGGATAATGAACAGGTAAAAATATTTGTGGTAGAGGATGACCCCATCTACACCAAATTTCTAAAATATGTGTTAGGCTTAAATCCTGACTTTGAAGTAGAATATTTTGCAACTGGAAAAGATTGTATCTCCAACTTACATAAGCGACCTTCCGTAATCACATTGGATTATACTCTGCCTGACATGTCTGGCGAGAAGGTTTTGCAGTCAATTCGTGAATTTGACCCTAATATCAGTATTATCATTGTTTCTGCTCAGGAAAAAATTGCCACCGCAGTAGAATTATTAAAAGGTGGCGCCTTTGATTATATCTCTAAAAGCGAACAAGATGCCAAAGACCGCATTCTCAACTCAATTAAAAATGCGCGTAATCGGGTATTTCTAATTAAAGAAATAGACCGCTTAAGCCAGGAAATTGCAGTAAAGTACGAGTTTGAAAAAAGTATTATTGGCACAAGCCCAGCAATTAAAAAGATTTTCGAACTCCTGGAAAAGGCAGTGAAGACACAAATCACCGTGTCAGTAACGGGTGAAACCGGCACAGGAAAAGAGTTGGTGGCAAAAGCCATTCACTTTAACTCAAAGCGCAAGAACAAACCGTTTGTGGCAGTGAACATCACTGCAATTCCCCGTGATTTGATAGAAAGTGAATTATTCGGTCATGAGAAAGGTGCCTTTACCGGAGCGCTCACCAGGCGTATCGGAAAATTTGAAGAAGCCGAAGGCGGAACAATTTTTCTGGATGAAATTGGTGAAATGGATTTGAGCCTGCAATCAAAACTGTTGCGGGTATTGCAGGAAAAGGAACTAACCAGAATTGGAAGTAACCAGGTAATAAAACTTGACGTTCGCGTAATTGTAGCTACACACCGGAATTTGCATGAAGAGGTGATGGCCGGACGATTCAGAGAAGATCTTTTCTATCGATTACTTGGTTTGCCTATACAACTTCCTCCCCTGCGCGAGCGAGGCCAGGATGTCATTTTGCTCGCGAAATTTTTCCTTGATCTTTTCACCAAAGAAAACGGCCTTCCTAAATTTAAAATCAGCCCGGAAGCACAGGATAAACTCTTAAACTATCATTATCCGGGTAATGTGCGTGAATTAAAATCGGTTATTGAGCTTTCTGCTGTGATGGCCGAAGGAAATGACATACAAGCCAAAGACATTACTTTTAATACCATCCTTGCTGAGGACAATTTCATGTTAAAGGAAATGTCATTGCAAGAATACACCTATCGCATAATCAGAAGCTATCTTAATAAATATGACAACAATGTTGTTGAAGTAGCTAAAAAATTAGACATCGGTAAATCTTCAATATATCGTTATCTGAAAGAAATGGAAGCTGCCGGAATTTAATACCCCCACACACTGACAAAACAAAATGGAATCAATTTCACGATATATTAAAAAAGGGCTTTTCTATAAAACGGTTGTTGAAGAAGGAACGGATATCATATTTATCGTAACCTATGATGGGTTAATTCATTACTGCAATAATTCTGTTAAAGAATCACTTGGCTACAATCCCAAATCATTGATTAATAAATTTATTTTTGAATTTATTGAACCTGGCATTGTAGGCAATCTAAAAGATGAAATAAAAAAATCCTCAAAGCGTCATTATTCAAAATCTGTTGAATTTCAAATAAGAACTAAATCAGGTATCTATAAATTCTATGAATTCAATGCGATTAATCTGAAAAAGAAAGATGGTCTTGATGCGCTGTTATTAGATTGTCGGGACATCTCTCAGCGCAAAAAAGATTCGCAGGAACTTATGCGTGCACAGAAAGCCAAAGAATTATTCCTCGCTAACATAAGCCATGAGATTCGCACACCAATAAATGGTATTGCAGGCATGGCTGAGCTGCTCAGTCAGAACCCAACCGCAGAAGATCAGGCGCTTTATTTGAAAGCAATTAAAAGTTCAGCCGAAAATCTGAAGGTGATAATTAATGATATCCTCGATATTACTGCCATTGAATCAGGAAAATTGAAATTAGAGCGTATCAATTTTAACCTGGAAGAGTTACTCCACTCGCTGGTTAACGGGTTTCATATGCAAGCCCACGAGAAAGGTATTTCAATTCACTATACACTCGACTCGAATATCCCGCCTATTTTTATAGGAGACCCCGTTCGTTTAAATCAAATACTTATTAACCTGGTAGGCAATGCGGTAAAATTCACCCACGAGGGGTTCATACACATTTCTGCATCGCTGCAACAGATAAAGAAAACTGAATACTACCTCAAGTTTGTGGTTGCCGATACAGGCATAGGAATACCACAGAAAAAATTAAAAACCATATTCGAAAGTTTTAGCCAGGCAGATGTAAGTGTAACACGCAAATATGGCGGCACAGGATTAGGATTAACCATTGTAAAGCAATTGGTTGAAATGCAGAAGGGAACCATTAAAGTAGAAAGTAAAGAAGACAGTGGATCCACTTTTACAGTTATAATACCCTATTCGCTGGGAGCTATTGAAGCCACGCAATCGCAAATTAAAACTAAAGCGTTAAACAAAGATTTTATAAAAAACACCCGTATTCTATTAGTTGAGGATAATGATATCAATCGATTATATGCCGGTAGCATCTTAAAAATGTGGGGTTGTATTTTTGATACTGCAGAAAACGGACAAGTTGCCGTTGATAAACAAAAGCAAAATCAATATGACCTTGTATTGATGGATATTCAAATGCCGATTATGGATGGGTTTGAGGCTACCCGATTAATCAGGAAAGAAGAAGGACCAAAAGGTAAAGTGCCAATAGTAGCATTGACGGCCAACGCAACAAAAAGAGATATTGATAAATGCATGGCAGAAGGCATGAATGATTGCCTTACTAAGCCGTTTACGCAAGATGATCTTCTTAAAATACTTAATAAACATCTGGTTGATCAAAAAATTGATAGCGAAACTATCTTAATTAATGGCACTGCTTCAGTTGGCTCACATGCTGATTTGAGCTATCTCGAAAAGGTTTCAGGAAACAACAAATCATTTGTAAAAGAAATTGCTGAAACTATAATAAACTCAATACCTGTAAGTCTTCAAGAAATGGAAATCCTTATTAAAGATAAGAATTGGTCGGAAGTTGCGCGGGTAGCTCATAAAATCAAACCAAGTGTTACTCTGATTGGATTGAATAAATTAAAGACTACCATTTCTTCACTGGAAGAAGAAGCCAAAAAGAAAAAAAGGATAAAACTTATAAAAGAACTGGCTGGCGAAATTGACAAGCAATTAAAGACTGCGGTGGAAAGTCTTAAAGCCCAACTTAATTCCTATTCATAACAACCAGTTTCTTTCTTACGATTGCATTTCCTTCCGGACTCGTTATCAGCACAAAGTAAACTTCATTGGTAAGTTCTGAGATATTTACCTGTTGTTTACCATTCACTACATTATCAAAATCACCTTTCAATACAGTTACTCCACGCTGGTCAATAATCTTCCAGGATGTTCCCCTAGGCAACTTAGCAGGTAGTCCGAAATCAAATACCTGATTTGCTGGATTTGGAAACATTTGAATATTGTTTAATACACCGATGGCATCAGTTTTATCATCAACACCTACGATGAGCAATCCATTTTTCCTGGGTGCCTTGAGCACGATACTTTGATATATCTCACGGGTATTTTTGTTTTGCACAAAACCCACCAGGTAAAGGCTATCCGGATTCACAATAGGTACATTAATATCTATGTTGGTAACTTCCGTGCTAAATGGAGTTCCTATTGCATAAGGCGGTGGCACAATGATTCCATCCGCTCCGAAGAGTTGCTTGCGAAGGACGTTTTTATAATTTATTCCATCCACAATAATTCCTGTCTCCAGCAAAGCAACCTGCAATAATATTGGATCCGTAATCAGTTGTTTCGCAGTTGCATTAAGTCTTACACTGATTGAGCGGGGGGCGTTGCTTGTTGATATTGTATCTAATGTCAAATCGAATTGAGGGTCAACCAATGCCCTGCGATCAAACTCTGTATTGTTTAATGAAGTTGTTACTCCATTAAATTTGGGAGGTTGAATAATACCATCCATGATTGTATAGGGAGGCTGTGGCACTCCAAAAAATAATGCGCGTGCATCCGGATCGGCTGGATTATCAAAATTTAGCGGATCGTTTGTAGAGAAATTAACATGGTATTGAATATAGAAGAAATCTGAAGTATCTCTATTTGCATTAAACTGCGTTTGATAAAGACCATTCAAATAATCATCAGCGGCTTGATTGGTATTGGTTGTAAAATGTTCTACCAGTACGTTGCGCTTCTTCTCTCCTACAAATACATTGTCAAATGCAAAACCATCAAAGCTTTGAGCATTGCCATCGTTGCTGCTAAATGCAATGCGTACTCTAACCTGATCACGCTCGGCTTTGGGCACCATATCAAGGTTAAACCGGGCCGTTTTCCATGCGCCTTGCTTATCTGTCCAACCAAAAGAACCCTGTGTCTGTTCACCCGGTTTTGAAAATATTGTTGTTCCATTAAACCAATTAATACCTTCATCGCGATTGACCTGTGTTACCGGAGGACCTACAATTTCCCAGTCAATACCACCATTAATTGAATACTGCAACACAGCCCCATCAAGGTTATTTTCTGCCTCCGAAAAATAATCCAGTGAAATCATTGGTCTGCTTAGTGAACCGAGGTTGAAACATGGACCATTTACCACTGAGTTTTCATTAGGATAATAGCTATTGCTATTTAGGCCTGTCCACCAACCATTTGTGCTACCATTGGCCGCATTAATAAGTTGTCCGTTAGGAATGCCCCACACCCAACTGTTGTCACTCATAATAATATTTGTGGGTATAGATAATCTGGACTCTAGTGCTTCCTTTATCCAACCACCTTCACCTTGTTCAAAATCTTCAAAGTATTCATTACCTGCCACTGGCACAACCGTGGTAT
>JALOMN010000348.1 GCA_025455445.1 Cyclobacteriaceae bacterium | reverse complement strand
GCAACAAGGATTTTAATTTATTGGCTTCGGCTAGTTGTTGCAGTGCCTTTTCATTTTCTAACTGTGCCATGGCACGACCAGTTTCATATTTATCTCCCGCACTGCTTTTTTCTTCCATATTAGCTGAATCCTGCGCAGATTCAGATGCCAACCTGGCATTTTCAATTCGTCTATTTACAAACTCCGTACAGTATTGAAATAAGCATTGCTTGAGCGCAGAATTTTCCATCAGATGCCAAGTACCTCTTTTAATTTCGCATAGCCGGTTTTGCTTACCGGTATTTGTTTGCCATCGCGAAGAATGGCCAGGTGCGATTCTTTCTGATAGGGTTCAATCTTTGTGATCTGGCCGATGTGTAAAAGGTAAGACCGATGCACCCGCACAAATTGTTGCGGGTCCAACGTTTGCTCATAAAAGGAAAGTGTTTTGTTTTTCAGAAATGATCCTTCTGTTGTAAAGATTTTTACAAAGTCATCATCGGCTTCTATATAGTGTATTTCATGCACCGGAATGATTTTTACTTTGTTGCCGGTTTTCACCACAATGCGATTACTCTGTGCAGCAGTGGATGACATGGTGTTTAATACAGTCTCTACTTTTTGCGGCATTATCGGAGTAACCTTACTCTTCCATTTCAATATGGCTTCATTAAATCGCTCACGGTTAACGGGTTTCAGAAGATAATCCACCGCATTTGCTTCAAATGCCTTTATCGCATAGGCATCATACGCAGTAATAAAAATTACATCCGGTTTTTTATCCAGCAACTCCAGCATTTCAAAACCATTGATCTTTGGCATTTGTATGTCTAGAAAAATCAAGTCTGGCTGATGTTGCATAATCGCCTTCACTCCTTCAAAGCCATCGTTGCATTCCTGCACCACTTCAATGTCTTCAAAGTGTTTCAGATAAGCTTTTATGATTTCGCGTGCCAGCGGTTCATCATCTATTAAAATAACCTTAGTCATATTTTTCAGGAAGAATAAGTCTCACAATAAAATTATTTTCCTCCACACGGGTCGTTAACAAATCATTTCGTGCATAGAGCAGGTATAATCTGCGCTTCAGCCCATTTAATCCAAAGCCACTTCCCTCTGCGGGTTGCACATCCTGATCAAATGGATTTGAAATTTCTATCAGAAGCGAATCGCCTTCGCGTTGTGTGAAGAGATTAATCATCACCTGGCCGGTAGTACCATACAATCCAAACTTAATAGCATTCTCAACCAGCGGTTGTAACAACAGGGGTGGCATCAGCCACAGTTCAATCTGCTCATCCAGATGCATGCGCACATCCAGGCGATGACCGAAACGAACTTTCTCAATCGACAAATACAATTGCAGGTAGTCCAGTTCCTGTTTAAGCGTAATCCATTTTTCATCTGCCCGTTTTAACGTGGCTCTTAAAAAATCAGAAAGCTGCTGAACCATGGTGCCGGCCCTATCGGGTTGTGTAATAATTAACGCATTGATGGAGTTAAGACTGTTGAATAAAAAATGTGGTTGTAACTGAAGTTGCAGTTTCTGAAGCTCTGCTTCGCGCACCATCACCTGTGTGGCAGCTTCGCGCTCATAAGCTTCCTGAGATTCTTTCCATCGGTTGTAAAAAATATTGATTAGTCCTGAGGAGGCAATCAATAAAAATGAAATCACCCAGCGTATGGGCACCGACTTATCAAGCAGACCCAGGTAGGCAACATTATCCTGCATCAATGCGGTCAATGCCTGGCGCGAAATCCACTCTACAATGAAAGCCAGCAACAAACTTACACCGGCAGTAAACTGAAACCCTCCGGTGCGCGAGGAGTAGTTGATAAAATATCCTGTAACCACTGCTGCACTGGTCAGGCAGACATTGAAGATAACAGAATCCCAGAGGGCGGTTAACCAGTCGAGCTGAAAATAATAATAGAGAGACCACATATGAAAGCCCATCCACAGCAACACGAAACCGAGGATGGGCAATCGAAATGTAGTATCAGATAATTTGCTAGTCACTGGTAAAGTTGCTTTCAAAAACGAATCCTTAAAAGTAATCATAGTGAACCAATCTGCGCAGCACTTTCAACTTGTTGTGCCAGTGCAAAAGATTTTTTTGCATGTATTTTTACTGACTGGATATATGACTCCGGGTTCACAGGCTCTTCGGTGGTAGAAAAAATCTGCTCCCCGTCTTTGAACTCACCAATGAGTATGATATCCGTAACTTCAATAAACTTCCATGTTACCCTTTCATCCTTATGATTGAGCTGACTGGTTTCATCCAATCTGCCTAATACGGTAGCCTTTTCATACGCCCAGGCAACTTCATCGGCACGTATCAAACGCCACTGCCCGTCAAACTGCGGAGTGTGAGTGCCCTCACCACTCCGCACCTGAAAGACCAATTTTGCCAGATACCAGTTCATGATTTTATTTAGTTATAGCTTTTGATATCCACGCCACCAAACATGACAAAGCCTGTAAGCACCAATTTCTTTCCTGAAGCCAATGTGCTGGGTGTTGCCCGTTTATCATCTACCCCACCTAATATGGCAGTTACTTCTGATTTTACCTCCCAGTTGGAAGGCACTATCAGCTTCACACCACCAAATAATTGAACCACATCAATTACAACAGTGCCGTTAATGTCTGCTTGAGTTAGGTCAATGTCAGTGCCTCCGAATATGCAGGTAGTTTCACCACCTCTGAAGTTTTTTGAAAACACTCTTCTTTTATTTCCACCAAATACGGTGGTCAAATCAAAATAATCATCACCACCTTCATCCATGGTTACGAGACCCTCGCCCCATTTTTTTCTTTGCTCATCACGCCTGGCAGTTCCGAACAGCGCACGGCCTACAATGAACAAACCGACAATTATGATTCCTATGGGGAAGGCATAACGATCGAGGTCATAAGGAAAACCTGGGATGTCATCGATTAAAAAGAAGGTACCCACCAGAATCATCACCAGCCAACCGATGCCCTCAAAGTTTTTATTGATACCTATGATCAGACCGAGCGCAATCAGGAATGTTTTCCAGGAGAATAACCACCAGGGCATTTCTAACATATCCATCCGGTCGAAGAGGATAAGACTACCCACTAATAATATCAGTGCGCCTACCCACACACTGTTGCTTAATTTTTTTCTGTCGTTGCTCATAAACTTTGTGTTTGTTGTATCAAAAGTAACGGGTTATATGAGGCGCGGATTTTTACCGGTGAAACCGGAGGGTTAAATCATATCATAGACCACGGATTACTCCGTGGGCTATGATGGGCATTCATTAAAGGTATAATAGATTTATCCATTTTATGAAATGACGCGAAGGCGTTTGATATGAGACCGAAAATAACAAGAAGATTCATTCGGAGTTTATTTACTTTATAATTGTTGATACCACTTCCTAGTGAATTCCATTTATTTTAATTGATTTACCGAAGAACTTGCTCCGCCTTTGTTGGTCTTCTTGACCAACAAACATGATGAGCCGGGAGGTAAAGTAAAAACCGATTGATATGAAATTGTTTGATTGATGAGTGAACCAATTAAATATTCATTTCGCAGTGGAGTCTAATAGAAGGAAGAGTGAAAGTAGGGATTCCACGAAACTGTGAGGTTTATTGTTTATAGATTAAGGAAGAGTATGAAAGGAAGAGGACAAATTCGTAATATAATATGTAAGGTGGCCTGGAGTCTTCGCCTGTTTGCCTAAGTTACTGACACAAGGAAGAATTATGAACGAATTTGCTAATGGTAAGATGAGATTTGAAACGAGTTTTTTAAAATACGCTAACCGTACAATGAACTGCGCAACCGGGAGTATGAACTTCGCTAACTGTAAGAAGGAATGCGCGAACAGTTTGATGAACTGCGCTAACAGTAAAAT
>JALOMN010000347.1 GCA_025455445.1 Cyclobacteriaceae bacterium | reverse complement strand
GCGCATGGGATTAACGCGCGCATGATGCTGATGCGCAGCGGATTTCATAAACTCCAGCGTGACACTATCCAGCAACTGATGTCCATTATAATTTCCATTCTGCAGCAAAGCAAGCATAAAATGCGTCATGCTTTCTGCCGAAGCACTGGCTGCCCCTACAGGATATAATGGCACATATTCAAATTTTTGTTTCTGCAACACATTATTCACTTCGCGGTAGCCTGATGAAACATATTCGTTTAATTGTGATGGCAGCGGCTGACTGAACGTTGCAAAATTCATTTGCAGTGGCGAAAGTATTTTCTGTTGCACATATTCATAAAACGACATGCCACTCACATTTTCCACAATATGCGCTGCGATGCCTGTGCCATGATTACTATATGATGACTGTGTGTAAGGCGCTCGCACACGAGCCGGAAGTTCGCTTTTCAATATTTCACTTAGCGGTTTCAGCGAAGAAGAATCACGGGCGAATAAATTGATCACATGATCTTCAAAACCAGGAGTGTGCGTCATCAGATGTTTCAGTGTAATGGGCTGATCATAGTCTGCCGGAATCTGAAAATCCTTCAGATACGTGTTTACGTCCTTATTTAAATCCAGCTTTCCCTCTGCCACCAGTTGCATCACACTCACCCACACAAACATTTTTGAAATTGAGCCAATCCGAAAAAGTGTGGTATCCGGATTTACCGGTTTTTGTGTCTGCACATCGGCAAAGCCATAACCCTTTTTAAGAACTACTTTTCCCAGGTGTACAATCGAAAGCGTAGCTCCGGCTGCTTTCTTTTCTTTCATGTGCGCGGTAATCAATCCATCCATGAAAGCCTCCAGCTCTATTGTATCTTTCAACTGCTGTGCCGGGAGCACGCGAGTAGCCAATAAACACAACGCGAGAAAAAGAATTCGTTTCATAATTATTCAGATCAGATATAATTCAATTCCATACTAATTAGCAGTCTCTGTTTCGGCTGTAAATACCGCTACTACTTTGCCTTCGTGTTTTAAGGTAAGTATGTCTCCTTCAATTGAAAACTTGGTGGTGAGATTCAGAACACCCAGCATATCCTTTTCCATATCCATCTTACCTTCACAAAACATGCGGGTTGATGCGAGTTGAGCCGATAACTTGTCACCATCTTTTTTGTAAGAACCATTTAATGTGTTGCATCCACCAAAGCC
Organism: Cyclobacteriaceae bacterium; assembly: GCA_025455445.1. Lineage (GTDB taxonomy): Bacteria > Bacteroidota > Bacteroidia > Cytophagales > Cyclobacteriaceae > ELB16-189. The sequence continues at coordinate 2,055 of JALOMN010000347.1, read as the reverse complement.
ATGCAGTTGCTGTTCAGTAACAAGAAGTTTAAAAAATGGAGCTTTTTCTCCTTTGGCAACGGTTACCGTTTTTCCATTGAGTTCTTTTGCAATCCATACGGTATCTTCTAATGATCGCTGATTGATAGCTCCTACCATTTCACTAATCTGATGGGAAGGGCGGCAGGCTGCAAAAAGGATAATAAGTATCACTAACTTTTTCATATAAGGTCGCAGAATGAGTTTGAAATTACATGATTTTATTGTGAATCCATACTGTGAATACTTTATAGGATATGACCCGAAACGGACAAGGGTGTGTTCAATTATGCACACTTCCTAACACAGAAAGCAGCATGCCACCCGCAGAAACCTATTATAATTGGATGGTATATAAATTGTCGCACTGTTTGCAATTAAACCGAAACCTAACCGTTCACTATTGCATGCAACACCTCACACATTTCTTCTGGCTCTGTTCCGGTGCGGACATGGAGCTGCTCAAAAAATGTCCTACCGAAAAAAGTAAATATGCCGGCATTGGTGCTACTGTTTTCTTTACCGGATTGTTTGCCGCCATGGCCGGAGGGTATGCACTTTTTACCGTGTTTGATAATGCCTGGATTGCCAGCCTTTGCGGATTGGTTTGGGGCCTCCTGATTTTTAATCTCGATCGTTATATCGTTTCAAGCATGCGCAAGAATGGGAAATTCATGCGTGAGTTTACCATGGCGTTGCCGCGAATCATGCTGGCTATCATCATTTCCATAGTGATAGCAAAACCCCTTGAACTTAAAATCTTTGAAAAAGAAATCAACTCTGAGTTGATTGTAATCGACCAGGAAATAAAGGCCCGGCAGGAAAACACAGTGAAAGACCGGTTTACTGGTGAGCAGGACAGCCTGAAATCGGAAATCGAACTATTAAAAAATGAGCTTTTAACTAAAACAGCTTACCGCGATGATTTGCTGCGCATCGCGCGCGAAGAAGCAGATGGCACCGGTGGAAGTAAAAAGAAAAACCTTGGCCCCATTTACAAAGTAAAGCAAGCCAATGCTGCAGCTGCCGAAGCGGAGTTGGGTGCGCTGATGAAAACCAATGAATTAAAAATGCGTGCACTCGAAACTAAAATCAATCATAACGATTCGCTATTGCAAAGTGAGCTCAGCTTGCTGAAACTTGAAAAGACCGATGGCCCGGCTGCGCGCATCGAAGCCATGAAACGGTTGACCGCGCAGCATGCTGCCATGTGGTGGGCAGAATTATTCATCATCCTGCTATTTATCGCACTGGAAACATCACCGGTACTTGTGAAACTGATTTCACCCAAAGGGCCTTACGACAACCTGCTGAGAGTAGAAGAACACAAACATTTGGCGGTAGAAGCAGAAGAAGTAGCGAAGACCAATGCGGAGGTAAAGGCACGGAATTCAAATCTACCCGATACAGAAAGAAATTTTTTGAACAGGGAACTGGACTCGGCTTTAGGGTGAGAAACCAGATACAGACTCAAATAAGAAATTAGCTTCACACATTTATTTAATCTGGCCAAAAACGCTACATTAGACATGACTTTACATCATGTCACTGACGGGTTCGATATTCACGGAGGAGAATTTCAAAAAGATAATTGAATTTGCACCGATTGGTATTGTGATTATTGACCGGGATTATAACTGGTTGCTAGCCAATAAACGCTTCTGTGAAATTGTTGGATACCCGCGCGAAGAATTGGTTGGTAAAACTTTTCTTGACATCACATTCGTTGAAGACAGAAACCGAAATATCAATCTCTACCAGAAAATGCTTGGGGGTGAATACAACGAGTATGAGTATGAGAAAAGGTACATCCGAAAAGACGGTAAAATTATCTGGGCGCGATTGGTGGTTTCTGGCGTGCGCATTTCAGGTGAGTTTTCGCACATGATCGCCCTTGTAGAAGACATTGAAGAAAAAAAGCAATACCGCCACAACCTCGAAATAAAGAACAAAGAACTCGATACACTCTTTTATAAAGTATCGCACGATCTTAAAGCACCCGTTACCACCTTACAAGGACTGTGTCATATTCTTAAG
>JALOMN010000346.1 GCA_025455445.1 Cyclobacteriaceae bacterium | reverse complement strand
AAATACACCTCCATATACTTCACAGAGATTGGCATACTCACTGCCAATGGAGGTAAATTTATTAGAGATAGCACCGTACCCACCGGTGGTTTTTGCACGACCAAAAAGAGATTGAATTTCCTGGGCCCTGGTCGTTTGTGACGCAAGGAAAAGAATAAATAAAGTAGCGAACAGACGGGTTGTCATAATCTTATTGTTTTATGCCCCTATGACAATTGTGTTTTCCCTTACCCCTATTTTATTTTAAGATTATTTTTATTCGTGCCGGATAGCTTCCACCGGGTCGAGTCGCGAAGCACGGATGGCCGGATACGTGCCGAATGTGACACCCACCAGCACTGAAATAATTGATATCACGATGAACGTATTGGCGGTGTAAGCCACCTGGAAAGGAATTTTAGTAATGGTGTTAATAATCGGAATAATCGCCTCGGTACCCGCCACTCCAACTACCAATCCCACCAAACTTCCAAACACAGAAACGGTAATAGATTCTGTTAAAAACAACAATACAATATCACGCCTTTTGGCGCCTGCCGCCTTTCGGATTCCTATTTCTATTGTGCGTTGTGTTACCGAAATCAACAGCACATTCATTACACCTATACCTCCTACCAGCACAGAAATCCCGACAATCAATCCCATGATAATTCTAAAAAGCAAGAAAGCCTGTGTTGTCTGCTCAATCCGGAAATCATTGGTGATGACCTTGAAATCCTGGTTTGCATTTTTATAATTCGAGCGCAGCCATTCCTTGATCTCTTCCTTTAATATTGTTACATCTTCTGTTTTTTCAGCCTCCACTAGTATTTCAGGTGTATTGCTTTGAAGTTGTGCAGATGTAACCAGGCTGACAGGAAAATATATTTTTGGAGAAACTGATTCATTCGATATCACACCTGTGATTTTATAGTGTCTGCCATCTACGGATATTTTTCTATCCAATGCATTTTCGGCATTGCTGATTCTGGCCTCTTTCACAAATGCCTGATTCACTATCATCAGCAACTCATTATTTTTCAATTGTTCATCTGTAAACCCCTTGCCGGTGGCAACCACCGCGCCCGGTTCGAGTGTAGCTGAAGTCGCTACTAAAAAAGCCGCGACACGAATGGTGTCTACCATCACTTCCTGTGATGAAGTCCACCTCATATAAGTCTTAGCCGGCTTAGTCAGTGACGCACCCAGACGATTAAATTGATCGTACCCGATTACAGGAATTGAATCTTTTCTTATCCGTATACCATTGATGGTGTTATAAGGATCATTTTGAACAATAATTCCATTGAGTGAAGTAGTGCTTGCGATCTGCTCGCGGGCGAATTTCTCCATTCCATCAATCAGCGATAAAATAGAAACCAATGCCGCCACACCGATTACGATTCCCAATACTGAAAGCAATGTATGAAACAGGTTGGCCCTGATGGTTGTGAATGCCAGCGCGAAAGAATTTAGTATTTTAAGAAGCATGATTCAGCTGTAACATTGACAAGACTATTCCCAGGCGAGAATGTTACAATGCATGGATGATAAAATCAACACTCTTTTACTTCTTATTCAGGAATGAAGAATACATCCAAACTAATTTTTCCTGCGCACGGATGTAATCGCTCATGAGCGCATTGGTACCTTCATCCCCGGCATCGGCAGACAGTAAGAGCAAATTGCGCTGAATACCAATAATTACTTTGAAAGAATCCAACACATCGCTTACGGCCTTAAGCCCATCCGAAACCTGCTTAGACTCCTTAATACTTGCCACTTTGCTGTAATCGCTGTAATTATGATTAGGAGTGTAACCCAGTGTAAGGATGCGCTCTGCCACCTCATCTATTTTGAGCAGCAAGTCATTATAGAGTTCTTCAAATTTCAAATGCAACTCAAAGAATTTTTCACCTTTGATATTCCAGTGATAGCCTCGTGTATTCTGATAAAAGATAGAATAATTGGCAAGCAATTCATTTAATAAAACGGCTAGCTTTTTTGATTTCGCTTCGTCCAGTCCGATCGCATTTAAATTTTTCATATCCTGTAGTAAGTTTAACACTGTTTATACTGAGCAGTAAGATAGAATTGAATCTATAAACTAAAAATGACCAAAATCATAGATTCTACTCTTAATTAACATTCATACTCTCAAGATTGTTTTTCAGGTAATTAACCAGAGGCTCTTGCTGCAAGTAATCTCCGGCAAACAGATAGGCTATATAATAATTGAATACTTTTCTTCTGAGTTTAGCTTCTACCACCTTCAGATTATTCATACTCGTTTCATACTTAATCCGAAAAAGAGGATCTCCACCTTTAATCAGTGATAAATCTTCTGCGAGGCTATTATCTTTCAGTGTGGCGATTTTTTTCTGTAATTCTTTGTAATACGCTATTGCCTCTTTGAGATTGACAAAGCTCATCTCCCGATTTTGCTTTTCACCAAGTTCTGCTTCTTTCAATTCATATTCTGATTCAATTGCATTTAACTTCTGCCGGGCCATGTCACCTTTATTTGGATTGACGATGGGTATCGTGATTCCCAGCCCGATATTAAATGGAGTGCGTTCCTGCACCGCCCTGCGGTTGTCATATTCAGCTTGAAGAAAACCCATGTTGATATTATTCTTTTCCAGGTTATATCGTTTATTATCTACATTCAGTTTTAGCTGGCGATAGGAAATCATGGTGGAACTCACCTCACGCTTTTGTAAACTATCCACTACTGCTTCAATGGCTTCTACAGTAATCAATGACATAGGGTCATAAGACAACTTTCTTCCGGTGGATGCCGGATATAATCTATTCATCAACGACTGCTGATCCATCATTTCGAGACTTGCATTCTCGCTGTCGACCAGCTTATCAAGATATTGCACCCGGAGTTTAACATATTCATCGGCATCAAAAAAACTACTGGCTGTCTGCCGTTGCAAAATAGCAAGCTGTTTATCTATCAACTGAACGTGTTCATTCATCAACACTCTTAATTCATCATAATAAAGATACTCAGCCATTGCGGCATAGCGTTCCATCAATGCTTCCTTTAATGCAAGTTTCTTTGAGGCAACTAAGTAATTCTGATATTCCGCAAAGTATTGATTGTTGCTCTTCATCTCCCACGGATTGGCTGGAGCAAAGCGCAACGCATACTCCTGATAGTCTGGATTCAATTCACGATTCTGTGTTCTGAACTCCACTGCTGATTCATTTGCAGAAAGCAAAAACTCAGACATGGTAAGTTGGGCATGAACAAAAAATCCGCTTACGTTGAGCACTAATAAAATAAATACACCCCTCATAACTTAACGGATTAAAACGCGTTCGCCATTTGCAAATCCATTTGGCTGGGATATCTCTATAAAAAACTCGCGACCATATGCGGTAACTGCCGTTGACTTCTGCAGAATGTCAGGAAGTGCCACCATTGAACCATACCCGATTACTTTTCCTGTTGCCGTAATCTCTTTGTTCTCCTGGGCTCTCACAATCACTTCAGTTCCTACAGGCAGGGCTGTTTTTTTACCCACAAGGTAACCCACCACAGTAGCCGGATGAATAGGATTCACCGAAAGCAATGAAGTAAATGCGTTTACTTGCTCCCCTTCCTTTACAAACACATTTTCTACCACTCCTTGTGCTGTAGCCACTTTATTTAAATTATTCTTTTCACCTTGTAGTAAGGTATATTCCTTTTCCAGCAACCTTATCTGGTTGGAAAGTAAAGTCTCTTCTGTTTCAGACTCTTGCCGTATGTCACTAATCTTAATTGCAATCGCTTCTTCATAGCGTGTGCGTTGCAGCTTCAACGCTTCAATTTTCTTATAGGTAGGATTATCTTTTTCATTGGATGGCGAATCAGCAAACTCACTGGTTAGTTTCTTATTCAATTCCAATTCGGATTCCAATTGTGCAATACTGGAATTTATTTTCTCTATTTCCACACCCTGTTCAGCTTTTACATAGGCCATTTCTGATCGTGCCAGTTTTGATTTTTCTAATCGCTCTGATTGCAGGGTAACGATGCGACTCTGAAGTCTGTCTAATTCAAGATCTAATTCAAAAATTGTTAATTCAACCAATACATCGCCTGCTTTTACCTGCTGGCCCGGCACTACCCAGATTTTTTGTACGGTTGCCGATCGCTCTGAATTAATATTAAATCCGCTGGCAGAGGTAATTCCTACAGAAGAATTGCCCGCACTGCGGAAATACCTTACACTGATAAACAGCATAAGCACAAAGGATAGCGCAACAAAAACAAAATATCCGTTAATTTTCATCTGATTCACTGATTAGCCATTTCATTAACCACCAAACGCAGCAATTGAATACTTTCCATTTTGCTCAGCGCCTGAACTAATTCATCGCCCGTAGTATTTTTTCGCAACGAAACACTGAACTGGTAGCGGACCATATTTTCCTTGGTAGACTGTATGCTCAGTTGCCGGTAATCCTGGCAATATTCACCTATCACCTTTCTGACAGTCTCAATCTGATGTTTATCGGTGAGTGTAAAAATCAATTTCTGTTGGTGTAAATACGATCGCAAAGGAGAGTAGTGTAATAAAAAAGCTACCGCGCAAAATAATATAGTGCCTGCAAAAGAAATTGTGAAGCCAAACACACCAATCGCCAAACCAGTGCTTAATGCCGCAAAAAGGAATAGCACATCTCGCGGGTCTTCAATCCGTGTGCGAAATCGAATAATCGCCATGGCACCAAATACTCCCAATCCCCTCGCCAGGCTGTCGCCAATAGCCATCATCACCATCGTAGTTACAATGGCACCTAATACCAATGCCTGAAAAAAGTTTTTAGGGTAAAAATCTCCGGTGAATGTCACCTTGTGTGTAATTGCAATCAGCGAGGCTAATACAAATGCCCATACGAAGGAATAAGTAATATTGAGCAATTGAGGATATTCATAGACGGGTCCATCAGAAAATAATTCAAACATAGAAAGCGGTGCACCACTGCACGGTTAGTAGTATTAATCTTGAAAGTTAACACGCAGTATCCGAAAAATAAAGCCATTAATCAAATAGCTTCCTCAGCTCATTTCAACTATTAAAATTGGCTAATGCTTAAGCCCAATTGCATAGTGTATTAAACTATTCAAATATTTTCTGTATAAACTGCGCTACCCTATAGATACGTCTATCTACCAGATTGTGTGTACACAGACCAATTATATAGAGAGAAATATCTGAGTTTGACAACATGTATATCAACAAAACACAGCTTAATTCTTAAATTTATAATCTATTAACTTTTTCTGACTTGAATTCTCAATCTGTCATCCCAGTAAAGTAACTTGAAAATCTAACTTTGGTCACTGAGGAGCGCAGACATGGAAATACGTGAATCAATATGAAGAGCCGGATTTTTTTTACGTGGTTTATTTTCATTGCTTCCTTGTTGATGATAACACAGGCGCATGCCACATCCGCTCAGCTGACATCAAAGTGGAAGTTGATTGTAACAATCCACTAAAAGTAAATATTACCGTAATCGCCTATCTGAATACACTTTCAAACACACGCTTTGGAACGAGCAGCTTTGTGTATTTTGGTGATGGTAATAACGCGCGCATTCCGGTAACAACTGCAGTGCTGCGTCCTGATTTGGGCACCAACATTGCCGTGGCATCCTTCAGCACTTCTTATACTTACTCAGCCTTTGGCACTTATACCATCGCTTATCTGGAACGCGATCGCAGTACGGGCATATTAAATATTGCCAACT